>NZ_JBFARO010000067.1:0-41935 GCF_040677125.1 Actinomadura sp. NPDC049382 | reverse complement strand
GACCGCGCCGCTGACACGGGATCGGACACGGGCCATGACGACCATCGACCGGCAGCTCGTCGCGCCTCCCCCACGAGGCGAACACGCCCGCGGCGTCCCCCTCCGGCCCCTGGTACTTCACCGACTCGTGTGAGGGGAGTCGATATGATCACCGCTCCGGGGGACGCGTGAGGAGGGGTCGTGGCCGAGCGGATGGCCTTGCTGCCCACAGATCCGGACTCGGTCGGTCCCTACCGCCTTGAGCATCGGCTGGGCGCCGGCGGGCAGGGGACGGTCTACGCCGGTGCCTCGGCCACGGGCGAGACGGTGGCGGTCAAGCTGCTGCACCCGCACCTCTTCAGCAACGAGGTGGCGCGGACGCGGTTCGTCCGCGAGATGCAGATCGCCGAGCGGGTGGCGCCGTTCTGCACCGCGCAGGTGCTCGACAGCGGTGTCGAGGACGGCCGTCCCTACATCGTCAGCGAGTTCGTGGACGGCCCGTCCCTCCAGGCGTCGGTGCGCGACACCGGCCCGCGCGCGGGGGCGGCGCTGGAGCGGCTGGCGGTCAACACGGTGACGGCGCTGGCCGCGATCCACCGGGCCGAGGTGGTCCACCGCGACTTCAAGCCGGGCAACGTCCTGCTCGGGCCGGACGGGCCGGTCGTCATCGATTTCGGCATCGCCCGCGCCCTGGACCTCAACCAGTCGATCATCACCAGCCAGGCCGTCGGCACCCCCGGCTACATGGCGCCCGAGCAGCTCCGGGAGGACGAGACCGGCCCCGCGGCCGACATGTTCGCCTGGGGCGCGACCATGGTGTTCGCCGCGACCGGCAGGCGGGCCTTCGACGGCGGTTCGATCCCGGCGGTGATGCGGGCGATCCTGGAGGACGAACCGGACCTGGACGGCCTGCGGGCGCCGTTCGCCGCGATCGTCCGCGAGTGCCTGGCCAAGGACCCGGCCCGTCGTCCCATGGCCGCGCAGGTCGGCGAGCGGCTGCGCGACCTCCCGTCCCCCGTGTGGGAGGCCGGAGGCGCCGCGCCCGCCGAACCCGCGCCCCCGGAGCCGCAGGCGGTCGTCGTTGCTCCGGACACCGTTCACGACTCCGCATCGGAGGCGCCGGCGCGGGGCCGGAAAGGGCGTCGGCGCGCGCTCCTGATCGGTGCCGCCGTCGCGGCGTTCGTCGTGGCGCTGGGCGGCGGCTACATCCTGCTCCCGTCCGAGGGGGAGGGCGGGACGTCGGAGGCGTCCGAGACCCCGGATACCGCGAGGTCGTCCGGGGTGCCCGCCGCCGGGACGACCGGGCCTCCGGCGAGCCCGAGCGAGTCCGCGAGCCGCGGATCCGGGCCGTCGTCCGCGACGTCGAAGGCGCCGCCCGGCGGCCCGGCGCCCTCGACCGGCTCGGGCGGTCGCACGCCCCGGCCGTCCGCCAAGCCGTCCGAGCCGTCCGGCGGCGGCGGTACAGAGGAGAAGCCTCCCACCGGCCCGAAGACGCTGGGGACCATCTCGGCGACCGACGGCACCACCTACTGCCGGTCCCGTGGATACGCCGGCGCTGTCCGCGAGTACGGCGGCGACTACTCCTGCTACGGCGCGCCCGGCCGGACGACGGTCACCCTCAGCGAACTCTGCCGCTGGAAGTACCCGAACCACTCCAACGTCAAGGCCGACGGCACCACCTGCAAGTCCTCCTGACTCCGTCGCCGGATCAGGTGACGTTCCAGAGGTCGAGGGACGCGTAGGCGGGGCGCCACACGGTTTCGTAGGCGGTGCGGGCCTGCTCCGGGAGGAAGGCCAGCAACTTCGCGGCGAGTTCCGGGTCGGCGCCGTCCAGGAGCCAGGGGATGACGCGCGGGCCGTTCGGGCCGAGCTTCGCGCCGTGCACCTGGCCGAAGTTCGCGAAGTGCTCGGGCGGCAGGGTCTCGTCGATCAGCGGGAGCGCGGCCTCCTCCTCGTGCCTCAGGTGGCCGGTGAGGGCGGTGGCCAGGCGGTCGACGAGGGGGCCGAGGGGTTCGGCGCCGGCGTCGATCGCCTCGATGGCGGGGTCGATGGCGGCGTGTTCGGCCTCCATCGCGTCCATCAGGGCGAGCCCGTCCGGACGGTCGGCGAGGGCTTCGCGCATGGGCGGCCACAGGGCCTCGTCCTCGGCGGTGTGGTGGATGTGCAGGGCCGTCTTGAACAGGTCCCAGCCCTGTCCTTCCGCGAGGACGCGGCGCGCCTCGCCGTCCTCGCGGGCGGCGACCTTGGCGAGTTGCTCAAGCTCCCTCCGCAGCGCGTCGTGCATGACGTACATGGCGGTCCAGTCGTAGGTGGCCATGGAATCCCCTTCCGTTTCCCCATAGACGAAATCCGGGAGGGAAGTGTGACTCTTCAGGACGTCGGGGCCGGGCTGGAGAGGCGGCTGAGGAGGCGCTGGCCCTGGCGGGAGCTGATGTTGAGGCGGCGGCCGAGTTCGGCACCGGTGATGCCGGGCTCGGCGTCGATGATGGCGAGGGCGCGGGCCTCGTTGTCGGTCGCCACGCTGCGCGGGACGCTCGCCTTCTTCTGCTTCGGCGGAGCCGGAGGCGGCGGCGCAGGCGCAGGTTCGGGCTCGGGCGGAGGCGGGGGCGGAGGCGGGGCCGTGAGGGTGGTGACGCGGGTGAGGGCCTGGTCGAGCATGACGCCGTCCTTGAGCATCCAGACGACGTCCGCGGGGGCCTTCGACTTCCACTTGCGGCCGTAGTGGTCGTCCAGGAGGGCGAGGGCGTGGCGGCGGCGCTGCTCGGCCTGGAGGGCGTCGGGGTAGGACGTGATCTGCCACAGGACCATGCGGCGCCACAGGCGGAACGTGGAGAAGGGCGCCAGGATCCAGCGGGCGATGGGCACGCCTTCGCGGACGGTCCCGGCGGCGATCCCGGCGCGGCGGCGGATGGCATGCCGGACGGCCTCGATGAACGTGATGAACAGCACGGGCATGGCGGCGTGCATGACCATGCCGGTGACGTCGCCGTGCGCGGCGGAGATGTTGAGCCAGACGGTGGCGGCCGTGAAGGCGAACGCCATCCAGCGCAGCGCCGGCATGGGCATGGCCAGCCATTCCAGGAGCAGCGCGACGGAGACGAGGGCGAGGATGCCCAGGTCGACTCCGGCCGGGACGATCCACGCCTCGTCGCCGAACCACGGCTCGGCCACGTCCCGGACGGACGCGAACGAGCCGTATCCGCCCAGGCCGGCGAGGCCCGCGAAGAAGACGCCGCCGACCGCGGCCAGCACGCGCTGGGCCCGGGTCAGCGGCATCGTCGTCCGGTCCATCGCGTCCCTCCCGTCACGGGGTGTCTGGATCACCCCGTGACGGTAGCGCGCCGCCTCGGACGAAACCGGCAATATCCCCCAGTCGTCAGCGGAGCGGGTCGAACGGGTCGAGTTCCACCGGCCGCCGGCCCGTGACGATCTGCTCGGCGAGCAGCCGCCCGGTCGCCGGGCCGAGGGTGATGCCCCACATGCCGTGCCCGCCGGCGGCGAAGACGCGCGGCGAGCGGGTCGCGCCGATCAGCGGCAGGCCGTCGCGGGTGCAGGGGCGGGACCCGACCCACTCGTCCTGCCGGGCGCCGAGGTCGGCGCCGCGCAGCAGCGGCCGGGCGGCCTCGACGATCGCCTTGATCCGGCGCGGGTCGAGCGGGGCCTCCGGGGCGCGGAACTCCATCATCCCGGCGACGCGGAGCCGGTCGCCGAGCGGCGTGCAGGCGACGCGCTGGGCCGGGAAGTAGACGGGGCCGTCCGGGACGCGGTCCATCGGCACGCTGAAGCTGTAGCCGCGCCCCGCCTGGACGAGGGACCGCACGCCGAACTGCCGGGCGAGGTCGCCGAGCCACACGCCGCTCGCGAGCACCACCGTGTCGAACTGCTCGGAGTCGCTGCCCGTGGTGCGCACGGAGACGCTGCCCCGCTGGTGGCCGATCTCGGTGACGTCCGCGCCCGCGCGGATCTTGCCGCCCCGGTCGCGGACGGAGTCGGCGAGGGCGTGCACGAACGCGCCCGGGTTGACGAACCGCTGGCCGCGCAGCACGATCGCGGCGCCGATCTCGTCCGACAGGGCGGGCTCCAGGGCGCGGGCCTGGTCGCCGGTGAGGGCCTCGTACTCCAGTTCCTGGCCGGCCGCGCGGATGTGCTCGATCTCCTCCAGCAGGACGCGGCGCTCGGCGGCCGTCCGGTACGCGGCGAGGAAGGACCCGGCCTCGTTCGTCTCCGCCTTGACGCCGCCGTCCAGCAGCGCGTCGAAGCTCGGCAGCGCGCGGCCGTTGATCGGCACGAGCGACTCCATGGCGCGGCGCCACCGGGCGGCGGTGCTGTTGCGGGCGAACCCGGCGAGGAAGCGGAGCAGGCGCGGGTTCGCGCTCGGCGGGACGTAGACCGGCGAGGACGGGCTGAGCACCGCCCGGATGCCGTAGGAGAGGACGGCCGGCTCCGGCAGCGGGGTCGCCAGGCCGGGCGTGAGCCAGCCGGCGTTGCCCCAGGACGCGCCCGCGGCGACGTCCCGGCGGTCGAACACGGTGACGTCGGCGCCGTGCTCCTGCAGGAACCAGGCGGTGGACAGCCCGACCATGCCGGCGCCCACGACGGCGACTCGGCGCGGCGCTGCGTCGAGAGCCATGGCGACTCCTCTCCTCGCTGTTACGCGTGACACTTCGATGGTGCGCCGTGGTGAAGCCGTCGTCTCTGTCGCGATCGGCCAATCCGGTCGGGGCCCATCGTGCGAACGGCACAATGGACGCATGGTGAAGCTCGACGTGGCCGACCTCGTCGACTCGCTGGGGCTGCTCCGGCTGGTGACGCCGGGGCGCGGCGGGCAGGTCCACGACGTGGTGCTGGCGGAGCCGGGCGAGCCGGCCGGGCAGCCCGGCGAGATCGTCCTCGCCGTGGGCGTGACCGGCCCGGCCGAGGCCGTCGCGCTCCTGGAACGTGCCGACGCCGCGGGCGCGGAGGGCGTCGTCCTGAAGGCGCCCGTCGCGCCGGAGGTCGCCGAAGCCGCCGCCGGCCTGAAGCCCGCCGTCATCGAACTCCAGCCCGACACGTCCTGGACGCACGTCATCTGGCTGGTGCGGGGCGCCGTCGACCGCGCCTACGCGCCGCAGCCGTCCGGCATCCCCGACGACCTGTTCGCCCTGGCCGACACCGCCGCCGAGATCGCCGACGCGCCCGTCACCCTGGAGGACGCCCGCTCCCGCGTCCTCGCCTACTCCGGCCGCCAGGACACCACCGACCCGGCCCGCGTCTCCACGATCGTCGGACGCCGCGTCCCGCCGCAGGTCATCGCGCATCTCCGCGCCTGCGGGGTGTTCCGGAAACTGGCCCGCTCCTCCGACCCGATCCTCGTCCCCGCCGGGCCGGACGACATGCTGCCCCGCCTCGTCATCCCGGTGCGCGCGGGGGGCGAGTGGCTCGGCTCGATCTGGGTGGTCGCGCGGACGCCCATCTCACAGGACCGCGTCCGGCGCCTCACCGATCTGGCGTCCGTCGTGGCCCTGCACCTGCTGCGCCTGCGCGCCGAGGCGGGCGTGGCGCGCCGCGTGTCCGCCGACCAGTTGCGCACCGCCCTCCGCGACGGCACCCCCGTCCCGGCGGACCTCCCCTACCGGGCCGTGATCCTGGGCGGCGGCGAAGACCTCCGCCGCCGCCTCGACCTGTGGGAGGCCATCACCCACCGCTTCGGCTGGCACCGCCCCCTCCTCGCCGACCTGGACGGCGCCCTCTACGCCCTCCTCACCGATCCGCCCCGCACCCGGGGCGAAGCCGGGTCGACGCCGTGGCTGCGGACCGTCCTCACCGAGGTCCGCGCCCACGACCGCACCCTGTACGCGGCGGCGGGCGGCCCGGCCCGCTCCCCCGCCGACCTCCCCCGCTCCCGCGCGGAGGCCGCCGAACTCGACGCTCTCATCACGTCCGGTCGCCTCGCCCCCGGCCTTCTCCTGCTGGAGGACGTCTGGGACGCGGTCGTCATCGAACGCGCCCGCAAGGCGACCCGCGTCGAGGAGGGCCTCCTGGGCAGCCCCCTCCCGGCCCTGATCACTCACGACGAGAAGCACGGAACCGCCTTCCTCGCGACCCTCGCCGCCTGGCTGGACCACTACGGCGACCCGAAGGGCACGGCGGAGGCCCTGTCCGTCCACCCGAACACCCTGCGCTACCGCCTGCGCCGCATGGCCGAGGTGGCGCCGCTCGACCTGTCGTCCCCCCAGACGCGCCTGGCCCTACGTCTCCAGCTCACCGGTCTGGGAACAGACCCGTAGCCCCGGCCTAGGTTCCCGTGGTGCCGCCCTGCACGTACTGCTGGGCGTACTCCCCGGTCGCCGGGACGACGGTGATGACGTCGATCATGACGCCGTCCGGCGCCGCGACGATGAAGTGACGCTGGCCGAACTCCTCCGTGCGCAGGGAGAGGAGTTCAGGCAGGCCCGCCCCTTCGACCAGCCTGCGGTGCTCGGCGTCGACGTCGTCCACCTCGAAGTTGAGCAGGAGGCCGCCCTGGAGGGGCGTGCGGTGTCCTTCGGGGATGGTCGGGTGGGCGTGGTCGAGCAGGGCGAGTTCGTACTGCGGGGCGTCCGGGCGGCGGAGGCTGACGTACCAGTCGGCCTCGAAGGTCACCTCGAACCCGAAGTGCCGGACGTAGAAGCGCCGCGACGCCGCGACGTCGCGGGTGGCGATCACGGGGTAGAAGCCTCCGAGCTGGACTTTCATGAGCACGTCTCCATCCGTCCGTAGTACGATTTCACATACCCGAGGTATGTGAGACGGACGGTAGCATACCCTGGGTATGCGAAAGGGAGGGCGGACCGACGATGGCTGGCACGAGGGCCGAGCAGCGGGCGGCGACACGGCGGGCGCTCCTGGCCGAGGGACGCCGGAGGTTCGCCGCCGACGGCTACCACGACGTGGTCCTGGCCGAGGTGGCGCAGGCGGTCGGCGTCACCAAGGGGGCGGCCTACCACCACTTCGAAAGCAAGGCGGGGCTCTTCCGGGCCGTGGTCGCCGAGGTGCAGCAGGAACTCGGCGCGCGCGTCGCGGCCGCCGCCGACCAGCACGACGACCCCTGGGAGCAGCTGCGGGCGGGCTGCCGGGCCTTCCTCTCCGCCGGGACCGACCCCGTGGTGCGCCGCATCGTGCTGATCGACGCCCCGGCCGTCCTCGGCTGGGACGAATGGCGAGCGATGGACGAGGACTCCTCAGCCCGCCACCTAGCCGAAGCCCTTGAGGACCTCGTAAAAGCCGGAGTCATCACCGACCAGCCGGTAGAGCCGTTGGCCCGCTTGCTGTCCGGCGCCATGAACGAGGCCGCCCTATGGCTGGCCCGCTCACCGGCCCCGCACGCACTGGCGCAGACAGAGCAAGCATTGGACCGCCTACTGAACGGCCTGCGCACCCAAGACAACTAACGTGCGCGCCTGCGGCGGACGCGCCAGACGATGATGCCCACGACGACCACGCAGGCAACGACGATCGCGACGACGCGTCCGGCAACGTGCTCGATGCGGCTGTAGGCGGAGCCGGCGAAGTAGCCGAGCAGGGTGAAGCCGACGCCCCACAGCAGCCCGCCGGCGGCGTTGTACAGCAGGAACACGTGACGGGGCATCCGCGACATCCCCGCCAGCGCGGGCATGACCGCGCGGAAGAACGCGATGAACCGTCCGAGGAAGACGGCCACCCCGCCTCGGCGCTGGATCAGATCGCGGGCCTTGTCCACACGGTCGCGGTGGGGGCGGAGCATGCGGGTGTCCAGGATCGCCGGGCCGACCCGGCGGCCGATCATGTAGCCGACGAAGTCCCCGACGATCGCCGCCACGACCACGACCGCGCACAGCCAGACGATCGAGACCCGGTGCTGCCCGGCGATGACCCCGCCGAGGACGACGGCGGTCTCGCCGGGCAGCACGAAGCCGAAGAACAGGGCGTCCTCGCAGAACACCAGCCCGCCGACGACCCCGTACACGACCGGCCCGGACAGACCGCCCAACCAGGACGTGACCGAGTCGAGCACCTCTCCCCGCCCCCAATCCGGAGTCCCCCGCACCGGGACGGTTCCCCAGATCGCCCGGCCTAAGGCTCGTTCAGGTAGGCGAGTACGGCGCGGACGCGGCCGTTGGTGTCGTGCGAAGACCTCCCCCGCACGTGTCCCCATTGTCGTCTTGCCCCGCCCGTGAGCACTCCAATTCGATGAGTAGTGACAGCTCTGGAAGGGAGCACTGTGGGCAAGCACGATGAGAAGAAGGAAGGCGACGGCCGATGGGACAAGCCGATCCCGCCGCCGGACCCCAAGAGCCCGCCCGGGGGCGGGAAGCATGAGAAGGGCTCGTAGGTGGCCGACGCGGTTGAGTTGTCGGCCCGGCTCGTCTCCGCGCTCTCCGAGGCGGGGGAGATGACGCCGGAGTGGCGCGGACCGTTCGAGAAGGCGGCGCGGCACCGCTTCATTCCCGACACGGTGTGGGTCCAGGACGGCGACCTGCTGGTGCCGGTCGACCGGGCCGCCGACGAGGACGCGTGGCTTGAGCTGTGCTACCGCAACGACTTCGTGATCACGCAGGTGGACGACGGCGCCCCGTCCGCGCCGGGCGGAGCCGGGTACGAGATCACCAGTTCGGCCAGCCGCCCTGACGTGGTCGCCCAGATGCTCACGGCGCTGGAGGTCGCCCCGGGCATGTCGGTACTGGAGGTCGGCACCGGGACGGGATGGAACGCCGCGCTGCTGGCCGAGAGGCTCGGCCCCGGCCGGGTGACCTCGGTGGAGGTCGACCCCGCGGTGGCCGACCATGCCCGGCGAGCGCTCCAGAGGGCCGGATACGGCGTCACGGTGGTGACCGGGGACGGCGCGCTCGGATACGCACCGGACGCGCCGTTCGACCGGGTCATCGCAACGGCCGCGGCCGCTCGGGTGCCGTACGCGTGGGCGGAGCAGACTCGGCCCGGCGGACGGGTCCTGGTGCCGTGGACCACCGACTTCCACAACGGTGCGCTAGTGGCGTTCACGGTATCCAAGGACGGCACCATGCGAGGCCGGATCGTCGGCGACACGTCGTTCATGCGCCTGCGGTCCCAGCGCGGCAGGCGGGCCTTACTGGACCGTGACGTGCACAACGTCGCAGAAGCCCGCCGGTCCTCGACGGAGCTGCATCCCTACCAGGTGCTCGGCGAATACGACGCCTCGCTGGCGATCGGGCTCAGGGTGCCCCGCTGCAAGCCGATCGTCACCCATCACGGCGAGGCGTACACGGTGTGGCTGGTCGACCCCTGGTCGGGCTCGTGGGCGAGTCTGGAGCACGAGCCCGGCGCGGCGAAGTTCCCCGTCCGCCAATCGGGCGACCGCAACCTGTGGCAGGAGGTGGAGGCGGCCCTTCAGTGGTGGGACGGCCTCGGACGTCCCACCGCCGACCGCTGGGGCCTGACCGTCACACCCGACGCCCAGCACGTATGGCTCGACACCGAGAACCACCAGATCAGTCGATGACCGATGACGTCTTCGGCCACGGATACCGTACGGCTGCGAGCCGAGCTTGCCGGACGGCTCGCACTCGACGACCGGGCCTGGCGCGAGGCGGTGGGGGCCGTGCCTCGGCACCGGTTCATTCCGGGCTTCTATGCCGACTCCGGCGAGCGTTCCCGGGACGGGCTGACCGTCTGGGAGCCGGTCACCGAGGCCATCGACCGGGCGCGATGGCTGACGGCCGTCTACTCGGACACCACGCTGATCACCCAGTTCGACGGCGACGAGACCGACTGGGACCGTCCGGCCCCCAGGACCGGCGGGGCGCCGACCTCGTCGTCCACGCTGCCCTCCCTGGTGGTGCGCATGTGGGCCGACGCGGATGTCCAGAACGGCCAGAACATCCTAGAGATCGGCACCGGCACCGGCTACTCGACGGCGCTCGCGTGCGAGAGGCTCGGCGACAGTGGGGACGTCACATCCGTGGAGGTGGACGGCCACCGCCTGAGCCGGGCCGCGGCCGCGCTCTACGAGTGCGGCTACGCACCGGACCTCGCGGTGGCCGATGGGCTGTACGGGTACTGGCCGTGCGCCCCCTATGACCGGATCGTCGCCGCATGCTCGGTGCGCACCGTCCCGCGCGCCTGGCTCGCCCAGACACGGCCCGGCGGGAAGATCCTCACCACCTTGTCCGGCTGGCTGTACGGGTACGCGCGGGTGCTGCTGACCGTCCAGGACGACGGGACCGCCGAGGGACCGCTGCTGCCCGGGACCATCTCGTTCATGGCCGCACGAGTGCAGGAACGGCCGGAGCCGGGCAACCCGGCACACTGGGCGTCGCTCACACACGACGCCGAACCCCGCCCCGTCCGCCACAGCCCCGAGCGCCTCGACGATTCGACGGAGGACGGCTTCTCCGGACGTTTCCTCGCCCAGTTGGCCGCACCCAACGCGCAACTCACGCTGATGAACGGCACCGCGCAACTCATCGACGTCGCCACCGGCTCCACCGCCGCCTTCACCTCGGACGGCGTCCGCCAAGCGGGCCCTGTGCGCCTATGGGACGCCATCGAGGCGACCTGGGACGCCTGGGACCAAGCCGACCGCCCCGCCCTGGACACCTTCCGCCTGAGCATCGACAACGGAACCCAACGGATCCACCACCCCAGGACCCCCGCCCTGTCGTTCGCTTTGCCGAACTGACCCCCGGCGAGCGCCACTTCACCACTCAGCCCGGACAGCCGCAGATCAGCGGGGTTGCATATCATCGGTGGGTGGCTTCGTAGTGCTGTTGGACGGCGATGGCCTTGCCGAATTGGCCGGCCTGGCTGGGGCTGCCGCAGAGTTGCGGAGGGTTCGCCAGTTCTTAAGCATTCTTGAGCCGAGCGTTTGCGTTCGCCGCCTCGGAGCCTGACATGCGAGCGGGGGGATCGCCCCCGATGTCCAGAGGCTTGACCCGCCGGAATCCGGTAACGACCTGCACGTCCATCCAATGGCAGCGGTGCTCGGTCGAGTCGCGGCCTGCTCCGACCGCCTTTGTCAGATCACCCCATGCAGGACACACAACACGCGCTCAACAATCCGCAAGACAATGAAATCGAAATGCCCGAAATGAGGCATCCAAGATAACTGCGGGCAGCGATCATGAATCACAAGAAGAATCATGGTGGAATTTCGGATCGAAAGCACAAGCCGGCGCCCGTTCGGATACCATAGGAGCATGAGTTCAATTCCGCTCGATCTTGATGCCGCGTCCACCATTGAATTGGTGAACGCGGCCTCTGCGATCGCCGCTGAACTCGCCTCCCGCACCGCCCCCGACTCCCCAGCCGCCTGCCTGGAACTGGCCGAAGGACTCGCCGCCGCCACCGATCTGCAAGAGGCCGCGCTGGCTGGGTACGTCGGCGTGGTGGACGGCGCCCGGGAGGTGCAGCGGTGGGGTTTCCCCTCCACCCGGTCCTGGCTGCGGTCCCGCCTCGGCATGCGCGAAGCCCGCGCCAAGGAACGCCTGACCCTGGCCCGCCAACGGCACCGCCTGCCCGAGATGACCGGACGGTGGGCTGCCGGTGAGTTGTCGGCCGGGTACGCCGCCACCATCGCCGACGCCGTCACCCGGCTCGACGACACCGACTGCGGCAAGGCCGAGACCGTTCTGCTGGGCATGGTCGATCAGGGTTTCTCCGCCGGGAAGGTCGCCTCCTTCGGCAAGCGGATCCGTGACGTCATCGCCGAACGCGACGGGCGTGAGCAGGCCCCGGACGATGTGGCGCGGGGGTATGAGCGGTCGTGGATCGATTCGACGCGGTCGCTGGACGGCGGCCGCTACATCAAGGGCTGGCTCAACGCCGAAGACGCCGCGATCTGGGACGGCACTCTCGGGCCGCTGGCCAAACCCGCCGGAACCGACGACCACCGCGACCTGTCCGAACGCACCGCGGCAGCGCTGACCACGGTGCTGTCGGGCGGGCACAAGGCCACCAAGGTCACCGTCATCTGCGACCTGGACACCCTCACCGGCGGCACCACCCCCGCCCGCCTCACCGACGGCACCCCCATCCCCGCCGCCCAAGCCCGCCGCATCGCACTCGCGGCCGGAGTCTCACCCCTCCTCCTCGGCCAGGGGAACACCCCGCTCTACCTTGGGCACCGGGTGCGGTTCGCCACCGCCTCCCAACGCCAGGTCCTGGAGACCCTGTACTCCACCTGTGCGGTGCAGGGATGCGAAGTGCCCGGGACACTGTGCGAAGTCGACCACGTCCACGGCTGGGCCCTCGGCCACAGCCCCACCGACATCGACAAGCTTGCGCTCACCTGCGGGTGGCACAACCGGTACAAACACAGCAACGCCGATCGGCTCCATATCACCAAGGCGCAGGACGGCCGCTACACCTACCGCCTCCACCCACCCGGGGCCGGGCCCCTCCACAAGCTAAGACGCCCACCACCCACATGGCCCCAGGCCGCCTGATCAACAGACCGCTTGATCAACAGACCGACGCCCACGCGGGCGGTGCCCCACGCGATTCGTGCGGAGCACTCCTCACCCGCGTCCCCTGGCTCGATCGCCAATATGCCGGACAAGCCCGCGCTCACTCGCAAGAGTCCGGTCCGCTCATGCGCGGATTCAGCCGATCGAGCAGCCGTCCGACGGCGATGATGTCGGCCGTCAGGTCGCCGATCAACGCACCCGCCGGACGAACCCTGAGCTGCTGATCGTGATCTTGTAGGTGGGGCTGGGGTCTGGCGGTCGGATCGATATCGGATCGCGTGAGGTGGCCGGCCGCTGGCACGCTGCCCCCATGGATCATGCGGAAGTGCTGCTCATCGGAGGACGAGCTGGTGTCGGCAAGACGACGGTGGGGTGGGAGGTCTCGGCGCTGCTGCGCTCCGAGGCGGTCGCTCACGCGATCATTGATGGCGACTTCATGGGGCAGGTGCATCCGGCGCCGGCGGGAGACCCTCACCGCGAAGAGATCACCGAGAGCAACCTGACCGCCGTGTGGGCGAACTTCGCCCAGCGCGGCTACCGACGCCTGATCTATACGAACACCATGAGCGTGCTGCCAGAGGCGACGGGCATGTTCGAGCGTGCCATGGGGGCCGGAGTGGGGATCATACGGGTTCTCCTCACCGCCTCCGATGCCACCGCCCGCGAGCGGCTGGTGGGCCGGGAGCTCGGCTCAGAGCTGGAGCAGGAGTTGGAGGGAAGTGTCCGCAAGGCACGGCTCCTGGACCAGCGGGCCCCCGCGGAGACCGTGCGAGTGGCGACGGACGGACGGCTCGTCGTGGACATCGCGCGTGAGGTAGTCGCCGCCACTGGTTGGGCCGGGCCTCACTTCGCCCACAGATCGTGATCGTGTTGGTGGGCTGGTCCGGGAACCGGCGCGCATGCGCACTCGGCCTGGCTCAGGCCGACGTGAGGGCGCGGAGTTCGCGGGCTGCGGGTAGGGCCTGTGCTTGGGCGGGGAGGGTGCGCAGGATCTGGCCGGTCATGCGCCGTCGCGCCGGGCTCAGCGGTAGTTCCTGAAGGGTCGCCAGTGTGCGGTCGAGCCCCGTGTCGACCTCGCGGCTTGTGATCATGCCCATCGCGTCGATCATCTTGAGGTTGGCGACCGGGCCGAGAGTGCCGGGCGGGTAGAGCGCCAGGGCGTCGTCCACCGCCTTCCGGGCGCGGGCGTCACCGAGCAGGGTGTAGACGTACGCCTCGTTCCAGCGGAACCGGGCTTCGCTCCATCCGAAGGTGGCCGGGTCGCTCGTCACAGAGTTCGGCAGGTTCTCGAAGACCTCTGAGAGTTCGTGCATCGTCCGGCGAGCCGTGGCCTTGTCGCCGTGCTCTGCGGCGAGGCTGGCGCGCACGGCGTAGGCCCTCGGTAGTCCGCCGTTGGGCGTTCCACCCGAAATTCGTATGGCCTCTGTGGTGCGAGCGCTGATCTCCTGCGGTGAGAGCCCGAACCAGAATGCCTCTTCGGCTTCCCGTGCCCGCACCCATACCTTCAGGTCGCGATCGCCGGACGCGTCGGCGGCTCGGCGGGCCGTGCCCCACGTCAGGCGGGCGCCCCTGCGGTTTCCGATGTCGCCGAACTCGATGGCCAGAAGAGCGGAAAGGCCCGCGCTGACGCGAAGCAAGTCCGCCCGCTGCGCGTCGTCGCGCTTGAGCAGTTCCCCGACGCCGATGATGTCGGCGGTCAGATCGTTGATCAGCGAGCCGACCGGCTGCCGGTTGATCAGGAAACCGTACTCACGTACCGCGCTCTCCCATTCACCGATGTCGACCGGCCGGTCCAGGGCGCGGTCGATGCCGGCGAGGATTTCTTCCAGGGTTCCCGGTGGGACGGCGGCCCCGGCGCCCAGGGCGGCGATCAGCTGGAGTGCGGCGCGACGCTTCACGTCATCGTCCCCATCGTCCGGAAGAGGGCTCGGGGCTACGAGTACCCATCCGGATAACCGAGGACTCTCTCAGCGCCGCTCAGAGCAGGGACTTGAGGTTGTACTTTCCTTACCGCGTTCAAGGACGATCTGCCGGGTCCACGACGAATGTGCCGCGACCGACCACGCCTCGGACGACGCCTTTCTCACGCAGGACGCCCAACGCCTCGACCGCCGTCCGGCGCGACACCCCGAACTCATCGGAAAGGGCGGCGCCGCGGCCCCCACACCGCCGGCATCACACGACCTGCGGCCTATCAGGCTTTAACTCGGCTGGGCTCAGGCGGGCGTGAGGGCGCGGAGTTCGCGGGCTGCGGGTAGTGCCCGGGCTTGCGCGGGGAGGGCGGCGAGGACATGGCTCGCGAGTGTTCCCGTGCCGGCGGCAGAATAATCAGGGTGTTCCTGCAGCGCCGATATGGCTTCTTGCAGACCGGTGTCTATTTCTCGGTCCCGGACGAGCGCCTCGGCTCGCATCAGTGACAGGTTCTTGATCGGCGCGAGGGAGCCTGCCGGGTAGGAGGCGATCGCCCGTTCGAGCGTGGCCACAGCTTGAGAGCGCCCGGTGCGTGTCAGGACATATGATTCCGCCCACCGAAACTGGCTCTCACGGTACGCCAGGACGGTTTGGGCCCCGCCGGGCAACCGCCCGGCCACGTCCTTGACCTTGTTCAGCGATTCGAGCGCGGTGCGCTCGTCCCCGACGTCTGCCGCCAGATAGGCGCGGGCGGCGAATGCGCGAGCCAGGCCGGGGGTGGCCGCTCCCTCCGCGAGACCGACCGCCTCATCGATCAGGCCGACGACCACCCGATGCGGCCTTCCCGCCCAGAGAGCATCCTGTGCCGCTCTTCCGCGCGTCCATACCCGGAGTTCGCGATCACCGGACGCGTCGGCCGCACGGTGAGCGGTGCCCCAGGCGATCCGAGCAGAACGCTCCTCACCGGCGTCACCCAGCTCGATCGCCAAGATGCCGGACAAGCCCGCGCTCACCCGTAGAAGGCCGGTGCGCTCGTGCGCGGTGCGGCTCCGGTCGAGTAGGCGTCCCACGGCGACGATGTCAGCGGTGAGCCCGCCGATCAACGCCCCGGCAGGCTGGAGCATGATCCGCTGGCCGTACTCATAAACCGCTTGTTCCCATTCGTCGAGGTCGACGGCGTGGTCCGTGGCGCGGTCGATGCCGGCGAGGATTTCTTCCAGGGTTCCCGGTGGGACGGCGGCCCCGGCGCCCAGGGCGGCGATCAGCTGGAGTGCGGCGCGACGCTTCACGTCATCGTCCCCATCGTCGGGAATAGGGCTCGGGTTTACGGTACCCATCGGCTGATCAGTCGATTCCTGGCCGAAGAGGTCCCTTTCGTCCATTCCGAAGGCCGTGGCGTAGGCGGAGCCCCAGTCGGACGGGAACACCTCGCCTTTCTCATGGCGGTTGATCTGCCGGGAGAGGTTCTTGACCTGGCTCGGGTCCGGATGGTCGATGCCGGCGGCGGCGTACAGGCGGCGGGCCGCCTTGAACGGGCCCCAGCCGCGGGCGCGGCGTTCGGCTTCGAGGCGTGCCGCCCATTGTGGGCGCGGCTTG
Source organism: Actinomadura sp. NPDC049382 (assembly GCF_040677125.1). NCBI lineage: Bacteria > Bacillati > Actinomycetota > Actinomycetes > Streptosporangiales > Thermomonosporaceae > Actinomadura > Actinomadura sp. NPDC049382. The sequence continues at coordinate 26,009 of NZ_JBFARO010000067.1, read as the reverse complement.
TCAGTCATGGGGACGGGCACCCTTCGACCGGGGAGGCGGGCGGACATGTGTCCCTCCAACACCTCCATTGTCGCCTTTCTCGGACCGTGTGCGCACGGTTTCACTGAGTTACGCGGGACATTCGCGTCCCCGAGACGAGGGAGGTCGAGGCAATGTACGGGCGTCTGGGCGCCGCGCTGCGGCGGGGCGGCATCACGCGGGCGAGTCAGGGGTCGCGGACGTATGTGTGGCCGCTCGGGGAGCGGGCGCCGGGGGCTGCGCGGCGGGCGGTGCGGGCGGCGCTGGCCGGGTGGGGTGTCGCGGAGTGCGACATCGACGTGGCGGAGCTGCTGACGTCCGAGGTCGTCACCAACGCCGTCCGGCATGGGCGGGTGAGCGGCGTCGTCAAGGTGCGGGTGCGGGTGATGGACGGGCGGCTGCGGGTGGACGTGACCGATCCGGAGCCGGGGCTGCCCCGTGTCATGGCCGCGTCCGACACCGATGAGGGGCATCGCGGCATGGCGATCGTCGCGGGGTGCGCCGATGCGTGGGGCTGGTACCCGGTGGCGGGTGGCAAGAGTGTGTGGTGGACGCAGGTGCTCGACGGCGGCAGCGGGCGGGGGTGCGCAACGAAGAGCCGTCCAAGGGGGTGAAGACGCAACGAAGTGGCAGGTCATCGCAATGTTGGCGCATTGGATCGCGCGGCGTTGCTTCCTAGGCTTCCGGTTGAGTGATCCCCCTTCGGACGTCCTTGGAGACACGTATGACCGTCATGCCGGCAATGGAGCCGAGCACCGTCCGGACCGCGCTGCGGCGGCACTTCCTGATGTGCCGGCCCGAGCACTTCGCCGTGACCTACGCGATCAACCCCTGGATGGATCCGGCGGCCGGGGCCGACGCGGCGCGGGCCGTCGAGCAGTGGGAGGGCCTGCGGGCCGCGTATCTGTCGCTCGGGCACGAGGTGAGCCTGATCGACCCGGTCGCGGGGCTGCCGGACATGGTGTTCGCGGCGAACGGCGCGCTGGTCGTCGGGGGGCGGGTGTACGGGGCGAAGTTCACGCATCCGGAGCGGCACGCGGAGGGGCCCGCGTACGCGAACTGGATGCGGGAGAACGGGTTCGCGGAGGTGCTGGAGCCCCGGCACACCAACGAGGGCGAGGGCGACTTCCTCACGCTCGACGACGTGATCCTGGCGGGGACGGGGTTCCGGACGGACGTGGCCGCCCACCAGGAGGCGCAGGAGTTCCTCGGGCGGCCCGTGGTGACGCTCCGGCTCGTCGACCCGCGCTTCTACCACCTGGACACGGCGCTGTTCCCGCTCGGCGGCGGCAACGTCGCCTACTACCCCGGCGCGTTCTCGCCGGGCAGCCGGGCGGTGCTGGAGCGGCTGTTCCCGGACGCGATCATCGCGGGCGAGGACGACGCGGCCGTGCTGGGGCTGAACGCGGTGTGCGACGGCCGCAACGTCGTCATCAACGCCGAGGCGACCGGGTTGATCCGGACGCTGGAGACGCACGGCTACGAGCCCGTTCCGGTTGATCTGTCCGAGCTGCGCAAGGCGGGCGGCGGGCCGAAGTGCTGCACGCTGGAGCTGCGCGGCTGAGCGCGGTGCCGGCCGCACGGTGCCGGCCCCGGGGGTCAGCTCCGGGGCCGGCGGCGCGTGGGCAGGCCGAGGTGGCGGCGGGCCAGGGTCCGGGTGCGCAGGACGCCGGCGACGCCGATCGCCCAGATGCCGATCTGGACGGTCCACGCGGCCCGGAACGCCTCGGGCGTGAACTCGCCGTCGGGTGACAGGGCGTCCAGGACGATGCCGATCAGCAGGATGGTGACGAGGGACGCGACGAAGCCGCCGACGTTGACGATGCCGGTGGCGGTGCCCTGCCGGCCGGGCGGGTTGAACGTGCGGGCGTAGTCGAAGCCGATCATGGAGCCGGGGCCGCCGGGCGCGACGCACAGGACGAGCAGGACGAGCAGCCAGGCGGGGGCGGGCGGCGGCCAGGCGAGGACCGCCGCCCAGGCCGCGACGTTCATCCCGACGATGCCGAGGACGAGCCAGGAGCGGCGCAGCGGGTAGCGGGCGACGAGCCGTCCGATGAAGGGCCCGGAGATGACGTTGACCAGCACGAACAGCGTCAGGAGGGTGGACGCGGCGGCCGGTTTCATGCCCTGGCCCGACACCAGGTACGGGTAGCCCCACATGAGCGCGAAGGTGTTGGACGAGAACTGCGTCACGAAGTGCGACCAGAGGCCGAGGCGGGTGCCGGGGTGGCGCCAGGCTTCGACGAGGTTGGTGCCGGTCTCGCGGAGGGTGGGGACGTCGGCGCGGCCGGGTCCGTCCCGCAGGAAGGCGATGGACAGCACCGCCATGAGGACGCCGAGGGCGGCGGCCGATCCGAAGGCGGTGCTCCAGCCGGGGCCGTGCAGGAGCGCGACGAGCGGGATGGCGCTGAGCACCTGCCCGAGCTGCCCGAGCTGCCCGGTGAGCTGGGTGACGACGGGGACGTACCGTCCGGGGAACCAGGTCGCGACGATGCCGAGGACGCTGATGAACGTCATCGCGTCGCCGGCGCCGACCATGACGCGGGCGGCGACGGCCGTGCCGATGCCGGTGGAGACGGCCATGAGCGCCTGCCCGCCGGCCATGAGCAGCGCGCCGCCGGCGACCATCCGGCGCGGGCCGACGCGGTCGAGCAGCAGGCCCACGGGGACCTGGAGGCCCGCGTAGACGAGCAACTGCAGGACGGTGAAGGACGCGAGGATCCCGGCGGACGCGTCGAACCGGTGGACCGCGTCCAGGCCGACGACGCCGAACGAGGTGCGGTGCAGGACCGCGACCGCGTAGGCGAGGACGCCGATGCTCCACAGCACCCACGCCACGGGGGCGGCCTTACGGCGTTCTGGGCGTTCCTGGGGAGGTTGGGCGGTCTGCACGGATACCCAATTTATGTCACTTCTGTCGGGGTCTTGCCCGCAGGTGCATGCGCTCCCCCTGCGGCCCGAACAGGCTGAGCACCTCGGCCGGGCCGCCCGCGCCGCCGAACCAGTGCGGCAGCCGGGTGTCGAACTCGGCGGCCTCCCCCGGCTCCAGGATCATGTCGCGGCCGGCGAGGTGGAGGCGCAGCCGCCCGTTCAGCACGTACAGCCAGTCGTAGCCCTCGTGCGTCTGCGGCTCGTCCGTCCAGCGGCGCTCCGGGACGATCATCTTGAACGCCTGCAGCCCGCCGGGCCGCCGGGTCAGCGGCAGCACGGTCATGTCGCCCATCTTCTTCGGGCGCGGCCTGATCCGCGGGTCGCCGACGGCGGGCGCGCCGACCAGCTCGTCCAGCGGGACGCCGTGCGCCTGCGCGAGCGGCAGCAGCAGTTCCAGGCTCGGCCGCCGCTTGCCCGACTCCAGCCGCGACAGCGTGCTCACCGAGATGCCGGTGGCCTCGGCGAGCGCGGTCAGCGTGATGTCGCGCTCCTGCCGCAGCCTGCGCAGCCGCGGTCCGACTCCGGCGAGGACGTCCTCGGTCGTCTCCATGGCTCTATTGCAGAATCGGCAAAGAAGTTTGTCAATCCGGGGAGGGTCGCGCATGCTCGCGGCATGGCTGAGAACAGGGAACGAGAAGTACTGGTCATCGGGGGCGGCCCGGCGGGGCTGAGCGCCGCGCTCGTGCTGTCCCGCGCCCGCCGGGACGTCACCGTGATCGACGCAGGCGAGCCGCGCAACGCGGGGGTCGCGCACATGCAGGGGTTCTTCACCCGGGACGGCATGCCGCCCGCGCAGCTGCTGGAGACCGGCCGCACCGAGGTGCGCGGCTACGGCGGCGAGATCATGTCCGGGACGGTCGAGCGCGCCGCCGGGAACGCGGCCGACGGCTTCGTCCTGACCCTGGCGGACGGCAAGCGACTGCGGGGCCGCCGCCTGCTGGTCACCACCGGCGTCACCGACGTGCTGCCGGACGTCCCCGGTCTCCAGGAGCGGTGGGGGCGCGAGGTGCAGATGTGCCCGTACTGCCACGGCTGGGAGGTCCGCGACAAGCGGATCGTGGTGCTGGCGACGTCGCCGAACTCCGTCCACCAGGCGTCGCTGCTGCGGCAGTGGTCGCCGGACGTGACGTTCCTCGCGGCCGAGGCCCCGACCGGCGACGACGCGGCCCGGCTCGGCGCGCGCGGCGTCCGCGTCGTGGAGGGCGAGGCGCGGCGGCTCGTCATCGAGAACGACCGGGTGACCGGGTTCGAGCTGGCGGACGGCTCCGTGCTCGGCGCCGACGCCGTGTTCCTCGCGCCGACGTGGGTCGCCAAGGACGGCCCGCTGACCGACCTCGGCTGCGAGATCGGCGACGACGGCTTCGTGAAGGTGGACACCACCGGCCGGACCAGCGTCCCCGGCGTGTGGGCCGCGGGCAACGTCACCTCCCCGGGTGGCCAGGTCATCATCGCGGCGTCCGCCGGCTCCATGGCCGCCGCGATGGTCAACGCCGACCTCATCGAGGACGACGTGGCGCGCAAGCTCGCCGCCTGACGCCGGGGCCGGGGCCCGGGGCGCGGCCTAGGGTGAGGCGGGTGGACGAGCGGGTGTGGCGGGAGCAGCGGGCCGCGTTGAACGCCGCGCGCGGCCGGTTCGGCGAGGTCGCGAGCGGCCTCTATCCGGACACGCCGCGCGTCGCCGGGACGCCGCTGCTCTGCACGGACGGCTGGATCCCCGACAAGCCGGTCCCGCTGGGCGACGTCCGGTTGGAGTGGGAGGAGCGGCCCGCCCCACCGGCCGTCGCCGACCCGTCCGACGGGCTGCCCGCCGGCTACCGGACGTACGCCGAGGCCATGGCCGCCCTCGCCCCGCCGAGGGTCTTCGAGGACCGCCCGTCCCACCGGCTGCTCGACGTCCGCCTCCCCGTCCTGCGCTTCGGGCCCGCCCGCTACTTCGACGGCGTGAACGTGGGCGAGTCCGCCGCGCACGAGCTGGCCGCCGGGACGGACGGCCTCCCGCTCCGCACCCGCGTCGGCGACCCGTGCGACCTCACCCGCCGCCCCGTCCTCTGCGCGATCACCACGCTGACCGTGACGACGTCCGGTTCCTACGTGCTGCACTGGCGCGACCCGGCGAAGGTGGCGCACGCGGGCGGGCTGCACCAGGTGATGCCGGTCGGCGTCTTCCAGCCGCTCCGGGACGAGGCGCCCGACCTGTGGGGGTGCATGGTCCGCGAGTACTCCGAGGAACTCCTCGGGACGGCCGAGGACTACGGCGGCGGCTTCGTCCAGGAGGAGTGGCCCTTCCACCGGACGATGACCGCCGCCCGCGACGCGGGGCGGCTGCGGCCGTACTTCCTCGGCCTCGGCGTCGACCCGCTGACGTTCGCGCTCGACCTGCTCACGGTCGTCGTCGTCGACGCCGGCCTGTTCGACGAGCTGTTCGGCGGCCTGGTCGACGTCAACGAGGAGGGCGCGGTCTCGCTGGCGCCGTTCGACGGGAGCGTCCCGCGGCCGATGCAGCCCGCCGGTGCCGCCGCGCTGGCGCTCGCCCGGCGGCACCGGGAGGCGCTCGGCCTCACTCGCGGCTGAGGGCCTTCAGCTCGTCCAGCGCGTCCACGAGGTGGTCCACGATCTCGGACGGGTCCGGGACGAGGTCGCGGCAGGCGACGATGCCGACGTTGACCTTCCCGTCGTAGGAGAAGACGGTGATGTTCAGCCCGCCGCTGACGTCGGTGACGACGGAGATCGGGTAGTAGCCGAGCACCTTCGCCCCGCACAGGTACAGCGGGAACTGCGGGCCCGGCACGTTCGAGATCATCAGGTTGACCGGGCGCAGCGACAGCGCGGGCGCGGCCTGCAGCGCGAGCTTGGTCACGGCGCCGGCGAGCGGCGCGGGCAGCAGGCCGCTCATCTCCCGCACCCAGCCGCCGGACGTGCGGGTGAACCGCCGCTTGGCGACGTCCAGGTCCTGCCGGACGGCGGTGTACCGCTCGGCCGGGTCCGGGACGTGGGTAGCGAGCGGCGCCGTCATGATCGAGACCTGGTTGCCCGGTTCGGCGACCGCCCCGCGGCGGCGCAGCGACACCGGGACGGCGGCGACGAGCGGGCGGTCCGGCAGGTCGCCGTGCTTGTCGAGCCACTGCCGCAGCGCGGTCGCGCACAGCGCCATGACCACGTCGTTGACGCTGCCGCCGAGCCCGCGCCTGACCTCCTTGATCTCGTCCAGCGGCAGGATGCCGCAGGCGACGGAGCGGCGGCGCCCGATCGGCCGGTTGAACGGGGTCGGCGGCGCGCTGATCCGGGGGGCGTCCGGCATCTCGGGGCGGCGCAGCGCGCCCTGCAGCGCCGACGCCACCAGCCCCACCCCCGGGACGGACGCCAGGCCCGGGATGTCGTCGATGTGCGGCGCGGTGCGCGCGACCGACACCGCCGCCCGGACGGGCTGCATCGCGGCCTTGAGCAGCCCGGTGCCGACCATGTCGAACATCCCCGGCGCGCGCGTGGGCGGCGCCTCGTCGGCGGGCACCTCGCGCGGTTCGGGCGACAGGTCGAGGAGCGCGGCGAGCGTCTCGGCGGCCATCACCCCGTCGATCGCGGCGTGGTGCACCTTCACGTAGACGGCGGTCAGCCCGCCCTGGAGCCCCTGGATCAGCACCAGCTCCCACAGCGGGCGGGTGCGGTCGAGCGGCTGCTCGTGGAGCATCCCGACGATGTCGGCGAGCTGCCGCGCGGTGCCGGGCGCCGGGAGCCCGATCTCGGTGATGTGCCGCTCGGGGTCGAAGTCGGGGTCGTCCTCCCAGTACGGGTTGTCCAGCCCGAACGGGACCTGGACGAGCCGCTGCCGCAGCGGCCGGGCGGCGAGGTGCGCGCGGCCCCGGATCAGCTCCGCGACGAGCGGAACGCCGAGCCGGCCGCCGGGGCAGGTCGCCGGGTCGACGATGCCCAGCCCGGCGATGTGCGCGTGCGTGGTGTCGTTCTCGGCGTGGAGGAAGGTGGCGTCCACGGTGGTCAACTGGCTCATTGCTCGGGTTCCGTCCGCTCGTTGTGCGCCTGCCCTGCCTCTCTAGGAGTTATGCGCTCCCAGACGCCAGGTCAACGTGGTACGGAAGGAAGCAACAGGGATTTAACGGGGCGTTTCACCCAGTTCATCCGCCATTTTTGGGGTGGCCTGGACAAGATTTTCACCGGCCCCGACCTCATGCGGTCACAAAACTTCACAAAGGCCCCTAACCAGGTGATCCAGCTACGCCGCGGTGATCAGCGCACTAGGCTGGACGGCCATGACGGCACGACCACTCTCGGAGATCGTCGAAGCGGGATGGGCGACCGCGCTGCAGCCCGTCGCCGGGACGATCGCCGCCGCCGGCGACTGGCTGCGCGCCGAGGTCGCCGCCGGCCGCAGGTACCTCCCCGCCGGGAACCTCATCCTGCGCGCGTTCACCCAGCCGTTCGACGACGTCCGCGTCCTCATCGTCGGGCAGGACCCCTACCCGACGCCCGGCCACCCGGTCGGGCTGAGCTTCTCGGTCGCGCCGGACGTCCGGCCGCTGCCCGCGAGCCTCGTCAACATCTTCCGCGAGTACTGCGACGACCTCGGCCACCCCGAGCCGTCCACCGGCGACCTCACCCCGTGGGCGGAGCGCGGCGTCTGCCTGCTCAACAGGTCGCTGACCGTGATGCCCCGCAAGCCGGGCTCGCACCGCGACAAGGGCTGGGAGCAGGTGACCGAGCAGGCCATCCGCGCCCTCGCCGCCCGCGACCGCCCGCTCGTCGCCATCCTCTGGGGCCGCGACGCCCGCAACCTCAAGCCGATGCTCGGCAACGTCCCCTGCATCGAGTCACCGCACCCGAGCCCCTACTCGGCCGACCGCGGCTTCTTCGGCTCCCGCCCCTTCTCCCGAGCCAACCAGCTCCTGGAACAGCAGGGTGCACCCCCACTCGACTGGAAGCTGCCCTAGGACTCGTCCGGGAGGTGGCGGAGGAGGGTGGCGAATTCGCCGGTGCCCTCCGTGGGGGCGTCGGCGGCCAGCGGGGTCAGGCGGCGTTCGCCGTGGCTCCAGTAGACGCCCGGCGCGCACGGGTCGTCGGCGCCGTGGTGCATCTCGCGGACGACGTCCGCGAACACCGGCAGCACCTCGCGGACGGCCGTGGACGTGATCGGGTACAGCAGCAGCGTGCTGTGGCACGGCACGCCGACCAGGGCGCCGTGCTCGTTCGGCCACGGCAGGAACTGGTCGACCTCGCTGAGCAGCGCCGACACGTAGCGGCTGCCGGGCTTGGTGACCACGCGGACGTCGCGGCCGGGCAGCAGCGGCTGGTCGTGGACGGAGACGTCCGCCAGCTCCCGGTCATGGGTGTTCGTCATCACGTAGCCGAGTTTGTGCAGGCCGAGCAGCCCCGCGCGGGCCTTCGTGAGCGGGCCGCCGTAGCGCGGGTGCTCTATCATCACGACCGCGTCGAAGTGGTCGCCGGCCGGGACGACGACGAGGCCCTCCCGGTCGCTCGGCGCGAGCTTCGGCACGATCCGCAGCCGCAGCAGCTCGCGGACGTCGCCGAACAGCTCCATCTCGCCGATCGCCAGGAACGCGCGGTCGCCGACCTCCCGGACCCACTCGTCCACGACCCGGGGCCACGCCGAGCGCGGCGCGCGGGCGCACCGCTCCAGGACCGTCCAACTGGAGGCCCGTGCCTCGGAGCGGCCGACGGGGAGCACCACTTCGGAGGTGCCGGGGTCGAACCAGGCGCTGGGCGCCAGGGCGGGCAGCACGTCGCGGATGAGCGCGTGCACGTCCGCCGCCGCGTCCAACGGTTCCATCAAAGCTCATCCTCCCTCAGCCGTCGGCGGATCACGTCTCCCCCCAACCTTCTCAGAGTTCGGCCCCGTTGTGTGATCCATCGCGATGACCGCCGACCACTCGCTGATCATGGGCTGCTCAAGTACGGTGCCTACATGCGCGAACTCGTCTACCCACCGGTGATCAAGACGGCTGTCGGTGTGTTCAAAGCCCTGAACATCAAGTTCCGTCTGGAGGGGACCGACCAGATCCCCAGCACCGGCGGCGCCGTGCTCGTCAGCAACCACGTGAGCTACCTCGACTTCATCTTCGCCGGCCTCGCCGCCCACCCGGCGAAGCGGCTGGTGCGGTTCATGGCGAAGAAGGAGATCTTCGACAACCGCGTCGCGGGGCCGCTCATGCGCGGCATGCACCACATCCCGGTCGACCGGAACGCGGGCGCCTCCTCCTACGCCGCCGCGCTGAAGGCGCTGAAGGGCGGCGAGATCGTCGGCGTCTTCGCGGAGGCGACCATCAGCCGGTCGTTCACGGTGAAGGAGATCAAGAGCGGCGCGGTGCGGATGGCGGTCGCGTCCAAGGTGCCGCTCATCCCCGTCGCGCTGTGGGGCCCGCAGCGCATGTGGACGAAGGGCCGCAAGCGCCGCCTGCTGCAGCGCAACATCCCGGTGACGATCCTCGTCGGCGAGCCGATGTACCCCAAGCGCGGCGACGACTACGAGGCGGTCACGCAGGAGCTGCACCGCCGCATGTCGGAGCTGCTGGAGAAGGCGCAGCGCGAGTACCCCGACGTCCCGCGCTCGGACGAGACGTGGTGGCAGCCCGCCTACCTCGGCGGGTCGGCGCCGACGCCGGAGGAGGCCGAGAAGCTCGACCTCGAGGAGGCGGAGGCGCGCAAGGCCGCCCGCGAGGCCGGGGAGTCCGGCGGCGCCTGACCCGCCCTAATTCGTTGGACGCGGCGCCCCGCGCGGCCTGATCATCTCTGCATGACCATGTCGCAGGAGAGGCCGCAGGAGGTCCTGCATCTGATCGAGCCCCTGGAGAACCCCATCGACCCCGGGGCGGAGTCCGCGCTGCCCGTGGTCTTCAACCTCTCCGACAACAACTCGCCGGCCGACGTCATGGACGTGCTGTCGCTGCGCCCGTTCGCGTCCGGCGAGCAGCCGTGGTCGCGGTCGACGCGGCTGGAGCATGTGAAGGCGGACGCTCCGCTGCGCCCGGACGGCGCCCGGCTCGTCCGGGTCGCGCACGAGAAGGGCAAGGAGTCGGTCCTCGCCGAGGGCGACGGCTGGACGCTGCTGACGAACCGCTGGAAGAGCGGCGTCGCCTACCTGGCGGTCTCGGCGGTCACCGACGAGCTGGCCGAGGAGATCCTGGACGCGTGCGTGAAGGACGCGACCGAGCCGCCGAAGACCGACGACACCAGTGTCGAGATGGGCTTCTGGCACATGGGGTCGCACGGTCCGGTCCGCAGCGAGCGCGCCATCACGGCGGACGCGTGGGCGGACATCCGCGGCAACTACACCGCGCCGGTCGCCGAGGCGCTCGACGCGGTGATGGATCTCACCCGCGACGACGTCGCGGGCCGGCTGCTGCTCCTGCACGGCCCGCCCGGCACCGGCAAGACGACGGCGCTGCGCGCGCTCGCCCGCGCGTGGGGCGGCTGGTGCCAGGCCGACTGCGTCCTCGACCCGGAGGCGCTGTTCGGCACGCCGAGCTACCTGATGGAGGTCGCGGTCGGCGACGACGAGGACGAGAACCGCCGCTGGCGGCTGCTCATCCTGGAGGACTGCGACGAGCTGATCCGCGGCGAGGCCAAGCAGTCGACGGGCCAGGGCCTGTCGCGCCTGCTCAACCTCACCGACGGGATGCTCGGGCAGGGCCGGGACGTCCTCGTCGCGATCACCACCAACGAGGACCTGGCGATGCTGCATCCGGCCGTCGTCCGGCCGGGCCGCTGCCTCGCCCAGATCGAGGTGGGCCGCCTCACCCGCGCCGAGGCCCTCACCTGGCTGGACGGCTCCGACGCCGATCCCGCCGAGATCGGCGCGGACGGCGCGACCCTCGCCGAGCTGGCGGCCCTCCGCAAGGGCGAGAAGCGCCCGGAGAACCAGCAGGCCCCGGGCGCGGCGACCGGCTTCTACCTCTAGGCGCCGGCCTTCTCCAGGGCCTGGGTGATGTCGGCCCAGAGGTCGTCGGGGTGCTCCAGACCGACCGCCAGGCGGACGAGTCCCTCGGCGATGCCGGCGGCGCCGAGGGACGGGGCGTCCATCTGGCGGTGGGACGTGCTCGCCGGGTGCATGACCAGCGTCGCGATGTTGCCGAGGGACGGGCCGAGCGAGATGAGTTCGACGGCCTCGGAGAAGACGCGGCCCGCGTCGCGTCCGCCGGCGAGTTCGAAGGACAGGACGCCGCCGGCGCCGTCCGGGAGGAGGCGCCGGGCCACCTCGTGCTGCGGGTGGTCCGGCAGCCCCGGGTAGTGGACGCGGGTGACGGCCGGGTGCGCGGCCAGGCGGCCCGCGAGGTCGAGGGCGGAGGCGCTCTGCCGCGCGACGCGCATCGGCATGGTGGCGAGGCCGCGGACGGTCAGCCAGGCGGCGTGCGGGTCGGCGGTGGAGCCGATCTCGATGGCGTGGTCCCAGACCCGCTGGTGGACGGACGGGTCGGCGAAGACGGCGACGCCGCCGATGATGTCGCCGTGCCCGCTGAGGTACTTGGTCGCGGAGTGGATGACGATGTCGGCGCCGTGCGCGATGGGCTTGCACAGCAGCGGCGCGAAGGTGTTGTCGACGACGGTCAGCACGTCGGTGCCTTCGACGGCGGCGGTGAGGGCGGGCAGGTCCGTGACGTGCGTGGTGGGGTTGGCGACCGTCTCCAGGTAGAGGAGGCGCGTCTCGGGCCGCAGGGCGTCGCGTACTTCGGCGGGGTCGTCGCCGGGGATGAAGGTGACGTCCACGCCCCAGCGCTCGGCAAGGTCGTGCAGGAGCGCGTAGGTGCCGCCGTAGAGGGCGGTCTGGGCGATGACGTGGTCGCCGCTGCGGAGCAGGCCCATCAGGACCGCGTTGACCGCGCCCATGCCGGACGCGGTGGCGAGCGCTCCGGAGCCGCCTTCGAGTTCGGCGGCGGCGTGTTCGAGGGAGCGGACGGTCGGGTTGCCCATCCGGGCGTAGAAGAACGCCTCGTCCGGCCCGGCGAAGGCGGCGGCCAGGTCGCCGGCGGAGTCGAAGGCGAACAGGTGGCCCTGGTAGATCGGGACGGCGAGCGGTCGGCTGCCCTCCGGCGTGATCACGGGCGGGTGGACGGCGCGGGTCTGCGGGTGGTGTCCGGTCATGCCTCCAGCCTGCGGCGGGATCCGGCGTGCCGGAACGGCCAATTTCGACCAGTGGCCCGGACCACGCCCCCCGGCGTGCTCCGCGGCGCCGGACCACCGGCCCGGCCGGGGACGCCCGGCGCCCTGTGCCGGTACGGTTCCCGCCGCCGGACCCGCCCACCCCGCGAGGGCCGGCCGGCGATCGGGATCGTCCCGGACAAAAGTGCCTTTCTGGGCGTCTCCCGGCCGGAGACCCGAGCATCACCCGGAAGAGCACCCCGGCGCCATCCGGGAGATCACCGCCACTTCGCGGCGCGCGGCCCCTACGTGGTGGGGGTCAGCCCCGGGCCGCGCGGGCGAACAGCCGCCGGTAGACGCGGCGGAGGCCGTGGATATCACTGACAGGCTCGGCGAACGCCACCCGCACTTCGAACGTCGGCGGCACGTGCGGCGCGTGCGACGAGACGCGCACCCACATGCCGTACCGGTCGAGCGCCAGCGGCCGGACCTGCCCGGACGGGACGGATTCCGGCAGCAGCCCGGCCAGCTCGCCGCGGTGCGCGGAGTCCAGATGGGTGAGGACGCCCGCCTCGATCGCGACGAACGGGTCCGGCGCGGCGGCGGCGTACTCCTCGGGTTCGAGGGTGGCGCTGCCCCAGGCGTCCTCGATCTCGACCTGCGCGACGTCGAGCGCGAGGACCGTCCACTCCCGGCCATCGCCGCCGAGGTCGAGCAGTTCCGGGCGCGGGTGGACGTGGGAGAGCCGCAGCGCGGCGGCGCGCCGCTCGTCGGCGGGGAGCTCGGAGAGCCAGCCGTGCAGCCAGGCCCGGCCGCGCACCCGGTCGGGGAACGCGACCGGCGCGACGTCGGAGATCCGGAGCGTGGCGGGCACGTCGTCGGGCTCGGCGGCGAGCGCGGCGACGATCGGCGCGGCGGCGGGGACGAGCAGCAGCGGCCGCCCGCCGCGGTCGGTGGTGTGCGCCGGGACGGGCGTGTCCGGGACCCCCGGCATCGCGAGGACGCCGCCCGCGATGCCGTAGGAGAGGGTCCGGGCCCGCTCGGCGGGCGCCGGCCCGCCCTCCACCATGGTCTCCGCTCGCCGCACCGCTGCCTCCTTGACGTACGAGGTTAGGCTTACCTAACTTAGGTTCACCTAACCACTAAGGAGCGTGATGAACAACCCCCGTCCGAAGGTGCGGCTCTCGCGGGCCCTCGGGATCCCGCTGACGCCGAAGAGCGTGAAGTACTTCGAGGCGCGCCCCTACCCGCCCGGCGTGCACGGCCGCGCGCGCAAGCAGGAGACCGACTACAAGGTGCGGCTCCGCGAGAAGCAGCGGCTCCGGGCGCAGTACAACATCCGCGAGGCGCAGCTCCGCAACGCCTTCGACAAGGCCGCGGCGGCGGGCGTCAAGACCGGCGAGGCCCTGCTCACCGACCTGGAGTGCCGGCTGGACGCGCTGGTCCTGCGGTCCGGGTTCGCCCGCACTATCTACCAGGCGCGGCAGTTCGTCGTGCACCGGCACGTGCTGGTGAACGGCCGCCGCGTCGACCGCCCGTCCTACCGGCTCCGGCCCGGCGACGTCATCACGATCGCCGAGCGCAGCCGCGGCATGGACGCGTTCCAGATCGCCGCCGCGGGCGGCCACGCCGAGACCGTCCCGCCCTACCTGGACGTCCGGCACGAGGCGCTCGCCGCGCAACTCGTCCGGCGGCCCGAGCGCGCCGAGATCCCCGTCGTCTGCGACGAGCAGCTCGTCGTCGAGTACTACTCGCGCTGAGCAGCTAGCGGAGGTCTCCGAGTTCTTCGCGGGACGTGGTGCGCAGGGTGCGCAGGGCGTCCACCAGGACGCGGCGCTGCTCCTCGGTGAGGGGGCCGGTGAAGTGCTCGCGCAGCGTCTCGGCGTGGACGCGCAGAGCCTCGTCCAGCTTCGCGCGGCCCGCCTCCGTGAGCCCGACGAGCTGCCGCCGCCGGTCGCCGGGGGCCGGTTCGCGGCGGACGAGGCCGGCGTCCTCCATCCGGTCGATGATGCGGGTCATGCCGCCGCTGGTCAGGATCAGGTCGCCGGCCAGGCAGCCCATCGACCGGGGGCACTCCCCCGCCGTGCCGGACAGCCGCAGCAGCACCTCGAAGACGGCGTGCCTGATGCCGCAGCGGCGCTCCAGCTCCCGGCCCGCGATCCGCTCCAGCGCGGACGCCGCGCCGAGCAGCGCGCCGAACTCGTGCACCACGTCGTCCGCGACGACCGTCCCCTGCCCGCTCTGCTCCGCCACCGTCGACATGATGCCCCGCCTTCCCCGCCGGTCCCAACGGACAACATGAAGGCGCCCCGCACGCTTCCGCGCGGGGCGCCTTCACACCGAAGGGTCAGTTCTTCGGCTTCTCGGTCTTGCCCGCCTTCGGCGACGGCGTCGTGCCGCCGCTCGGGACGCCGGGGATCTGCCCCTGCTGCTGGTTGCGGTTCTGGTCGTTGATGCCGGACGGGTACTGCTGGGTGATCCTCCACTTGCCGTCGATCTTGCTGAGGGAGAGCCGCAGCAGCGTCGCGGGCTGGTTGATCGTGCCGTCCTTGGTCTTCAGCGCCATGTCCATCATGAGCACGGCGGTGGCGAACTTGCCGTTGACGCTGCCGACGAAGACCTGGTTGGTCTTGGACGTCAGCGCCACCTGCGGGTCGGCCTGGAACGCGCTGGCCACGGTCGGGACCGTGTTCTTCTTGTAGTCGTCCAGCATGTCGCCGGCCAGCAGCTTGATCGCCTTGTCGGTCTGCGTCTGGTAGTTCGTGGGGTTGTAGTTGTAGGCGACGTCCCCGTAGGCGGACGCGACGTCGCCGATGGCGTCCCGCTCGTCCTGCTCGGACGACATCGAGCTCGCGCTCGTCCACTTCCAGATCGCCAGGCTCGCCAGCAGCGCGACGAGGACCACGAGCACGACGGTCGGCACGAGCGGCAGCCCGAACAGCCCCGGCCGCGCCGCAGGCGCCCCGGCCGCGTCCTCCGCCGGCTCGGCCGGCCGCGGCTTCGGCTTCGGCGCGGCCTTCGCGGCGGGCTTCTCCACCGACACGGGTTCGGGCTCGGCCTTCGCCGTGGCCTTGGCCGGACGGGCCGGAGCCTCCTCCCCGGCCTCCTCCGCCTCGGCGTCCTCGGCGTCGAGGGCCTCCAGCACCTCGTCCAGGTCCTCGTCGTCGATGACCTCGATGACCCGCACGCGGCGCTTGCGCTTGGCGGCGGGACGCGCCGGAGCGGACGCGGACTCGGCGGCCTCCGCGGCCTCCGCCCGCTCCTCGGCCGGGACCGCCTCGACCTCGTCGGCCTGGTCCTTGCCGGTCTTGGCTGTCACTTGGGGAACTCCTCGGAAGTTGGGTCAGTCCTTGCGCCGGCGCAGCCGGCCCAGACGGGACACCACGGGCACCGAGCCCATCATGACCCTGATCAGTACCAGCAGGGCGATGACCGGGGGAACGTAGATTAGCCACAGCGGCGGGCCGCCGGAAGAGTCCTCGTTGTTCGCGGCCTTCCTGGCCTGCACGTTCTGCTGGTCGAGGGCGGGATCGTGGGTCGGGATCGTCTCGCCCGGGTTCTTGGCCCGGTAGGGCTTCTGTTTGGTGACGGCGGGCTCCCGTCCGCCGGGGCACGTCGGCACCTTGGCCACCGGCGGCTGCGGGAGCGGGTACTTGTACTCCAGCGTCGCGGGCGCGTTCAGCGTGACCTGGAAGACGACGTTCAGGACCGGCTTGCCCTGGTCCATCCCGATCACGTTGTCGAGGACGTTCTTCAGCGCGGGCGCCGACGCGAGCGTCTTGTTCAGGTCCTTGAGGTAGCCGGGGTTGTACTTCCCGACGCCCCAGTTCCCGAGCATGTCGACGGTGCAGCCGAAGTCGCCCTCGGTCTTGTCGAGCAGCCCGTTCACGGTGGACAGCAGGCCGGGGCCGCGGTCGCGCAGCTCGGCGATCTGCCCGCGGACCTGGCTGAGCGCGGCGGTCAGCGCGGCGAGGTTGTCGACGCCGGCGCCGAGCGAGCCGCGGTTGCGGTTCAGCACGTCGGTGATCCGGCCGAGGTCCTTGGTCAGGCCGTCGAGCAGCTCGGTGTTCTCCGCGAACGTCTTGGTCAGGTCGTCCCCGCCGTTGATGATCTGGCGGAGCGACTCCTCGCGGCCGGACCAGCCGGCGGCGAGCTCGCTGGTGAGGACCTTGGCGTCGTCGGGGTTGATCGCCTTCAGCGAGTCGATGACCGCGCCGAACAGGTCGCCGTACTTGGGCGGCACGGTCGTGTGCGACACCGGGATGACGGAGCCGGGCTTCATCGGCGGCGCGCCCGCCTTGCCGGGGCCGGGGGTCAGCTCGACGACCGGCTCGCCGACCGCGGACTTGCGGGCCGCGGCGGCGGTGACGCCCTGCGGGATCTTGACGCCGCGGTCGATGTCCAGCCGGACGACGACCTTGTTCTTCTCCAGGTCGACCGAGTCGATCTTGCCGATCCGCAGCCCGAGGTAGTCGACCTCGAAGTTCGGGTGCAGGCCCGGCGAGGACTGGAACTCCACCGTGATGTGGTACGGCCGGTCGATGAAGTCGAACCGGACGACGTTGTTGAACGCCCACACCACCATGACCACGGCGAGGACGCCGAAGGCCACCAGGTTGATCGTCAGCCGGCGGGTCATCCGCGTCCCTCCAGGAGCTTCTCCAGGTCCGGCAGCGCGTCCCCGAGCTTCGGCGGGATCTTCGGCTTGGCCTGCTTCTTCTGCGGCTCGCTGAGGCCGGGGAAGATCGGCCGCCCGTCCGGCCAGGTGACGCGGACGATCGGGTAGAGCAGCAGCTGGCCGTCGTAGCTGGCCAGCGGGATCTTGTACGAGAACGCCACGATGCCGTCGACGACGGCGGTGAGCCGCTTGCGGTTGCTGCCGAGCTGCTGCAGGACGGGGTCGAGGTCGTTGAGCAGCTGCCGGAACCGGCGGATGCGGCCTTCCAGGACCTTGTCGTTCAGCTCGCGGGCCATCTTGGTGAGCCGGTCGACGGTCTTGATGATCTTGTCTTTGTCGTCGTTCAGCATCCGGGTGGTGCGCTCGAGCTGGCCGGGCGCCTGGGCCAGCGCGTCGCTGCCGTTGGCGAGCGAGTGGCCGAGCTTGGCGAACCGGTCGACGGTCTCGCCCAGCTCGATCCGCTGCGCGGCGAACATCTTCACCAGGTCGCTGGCCTGGGCGATCGTCTTGTTGAGCTTCTGCCCGTTGCCGTCCAGCGCGGTCGCGCCGGCGTTGACGACGGTGGCGACGTCGTCGCCGGCGAGCGCCTGGATCAGCGGCCCGGCCTGCCCGACGACCTGCTCGAACGCGGGCTGGACGCTGGTGTCGGTGATCGCGGCGCCGGACGCGAGGTAGGGGCCGCGGGTCATGCTGCCGCCGGGCGGCAGCCGCAGATCCACATAGTTCTCGCCGAGCAGCGAGGTCACCTTGATCTCGGCGTGGGTGCCCTTGGGGATCTTGATGCCGTCCTCGATGGACAGCGTCGCCCGCGCCTTGTAGCGGACCAGCTCGACCTTGGTGACGGTGCCGATCTTGATGTCGGACATCTGCACGCTGTGCCCGGCGACGAGGCCCTGGGCGTCGTCGAACGTGGCGGTCAGCGTGAGGTCGCCCTTCGGCGCGCCCGCCGTCTTGTACGAGCAGCCGGACACCGCGAGGGTCGCGGCGACCATGAGGAGGAGGAACTTCCTGCCCATCAGTTGCCTCCGTCCCAGGGGCAGTTGGAGTTCGGCTTGGGCAGCGGGCAGCCGACGTCGTCGGTGTTCATCAGGCCCTTCAGCCACGTCCGCAGGAACGCGTCGGTGGCGAACCGGATCTGCAGCGACTTGTTCTTCGGGTTGTAGCCGCCGATGAGGGCGTCGCCGATGCCGGGCAGCACGTTCAGGAGCTGCGCGATCTGCTTGGCGTTGCCCTTCAGGACGAGCGCGGCCCGGGTGAGGACGGCGAGGTCGTAGGGCAGGTTGCCCTTGTACTTCTGGATGAGCCGGTCGCCGTTCTTGGCCAGTTCGAGGATGCCGCTGATGAGCTGCTGCAACTCGCCGCGCTCGGAGCTGAGCACCTGGCTGGCGGTGCCGAAGTCCCGGATGATGGTGCCGAGGACCTGCTCGCGGCCCCGCACGACGCCGGCGAGCCGGTCGAGGTTCTTGGCGACCTCGATCAGCTCCTTGTCCTGCCCGGCGACGTTCTCGATGAGGCGGGCGCTCTGTTCGAGGGTGGCGTTGAACTCCTTGCCGTTGCCCTTGACCGTGTCGGCGGCGGTGCCGAGCGCGGTCTGCATCTTGGTCGGGTCGAGCGCGTTCGCCAGGTTGGTGAAGGAGCTGAGCGCGTCGTCCACCTCGACCGGCACGTGGGTGCGCTCGATCGGGATGACGTCGGCGGTCTCCTTCGCCTGCCCCGGCCGCCATGCCGGGTGCAGGACGAGGTTGCGCTCGCCGATGAGGTTCAGCGGCACGATCGACGCCTGCACGCCCTTCGGCAGCGGGACGTCCCGGCGGACGTGGAACGTGACCTTGACCTTGTCGCCCTGGTTCTCGACCTTGTCGACGAGGCCGACGTCGGCGCCCATGACCTTGACCTTCGACTCGGGGTAGAAGGAGCGGGCCTTCGGCACGTAGACGACCATCGTGCGCTCACCGCTCGCCGACGGGGTGAGCGAGCACCCGCCCACGGACGCCGTCAGGGTGAGGCCGAGGGCGATGGCGATTCCCTTCACTCTGCCCATTTAGTTGCCTCCCTGGCGCCGGGTGGAGATCGGGCCCGGCGGCTGCAGCGGGCCGAGGCCGGTGAGGACGCCCTCGATCCAGGGGCCGTTGCCCTTGAGGTTGGCGACCTGCTGGAACGTCGGCCCGAGCAGCGAGAAGTCGGTGTTCAGCGCGTCCATGTTGGGCGCGAGCCGGGTGGTCAGCAGGTGCAGGTTGTCCAGCAGCGAGTCGAGCTGCTTCTGGTTCTTGGAGATCACGTTGGACAGCGTCTGGACGGTCCGGTTGCCCTGCCCGATCGTCGCGGCCAGCTCGTTGCGGCGCCGCACGAGCGCCTGCAGCAGCACCTGGCTGGAGTTGATGATCTCGCGGAGCTGCTCGTCCTTGCTGGCCAGCGTGCCGGTGATCGTCTTGCTGCTCTCGATCAGCTTCTGGATCTGCGGGTAGGAGTCGTTGAGCATCCGGGACAGGTCCTGGACGTTGGTGAGGACCCGGTTCAGCTTCGCCGCGCCCGGCGACCTGATCTTGTTGACCTCGGTGAGCAGCTTGTCGATGCTCTTCTCGTCGAGCTTGCCGACGATGTTCTGCGCGCCCTCCAGCGCGTCCGGGACGGTGAACGGGACGCTGGTGCGGTCGAGCGGGATGCGCCGCCTCGACTCGGGGACGTCCGCCATGTACGGCTTGGACACCGGGCCGGACAGCCGCAGGTAGCGGCCGCCGAGCAGCGTGGTCGTCTGGATCTCCGCGCGGGTCTTCGGCCCGAGGTCGATCCCGGCGTTCACGTGCCACTTCACGATGATCTTGCCGTGCTTGAAGTCGGGCTCCACGGAGGTGATGCGGCCCGACTTCACGCCGGCGACGCGCACGTCCTGGCCCTTCTTCAGCCCGGCCGTGTCGCTGAACTCTCCGCTCATCGTGTAGCCGCGGTCGAACAGGTGGAGCTGGCCGATCGCGAACGCGAACACGCAGCCGGCGCCGAGCGCGGTGAGCGTGACGATCGCGACGACCTTCTGGTTGACGTCGCGCAGCGACTTCAGCGCCATCAGCCGCCACCTCCCTGCAGCATGGTCCTCAGCTTGGCGAGGTCGTCCTTGGTCGGCTGGCCGGTGCCCGGCGCCTTCGGCAGCTCCATCGGGAACGGGCAGGGCCCCTGCATCACGTTCAGGCAGAGCGCGTTGGTGCGCAGGTAGTGGCCGCCGTTCGCGGTGGAGAAGAGCTGCCGCAGCGTCAGCGGGAGCTGCTGCACCATCTTCTCCAGCTGGTCCACGTTCAGCCGGAACGTGGTGGCGAACTTGCCGAGGTTGTCGACGATCCGGGCGAGCTGCGCGTCGTTGCCGCCGAGCACCTGGTTGAGGTTGGTGGTGACGCCGCCGATCTCGACGATGGCGTCGTCGAGCAGCTTGCGGTTGTTGGCGAAGACCTTGGTGAGCGACTCCAGGTTGTCGATGCTCGCCGCGATCTGCTTGTCGCGGGTGGCGACGGCGCCGCTCACCGTCTCGTAGTTGTCGATCATCCCCTCGATCGTCTTCTTGCGGGCCGCGAAGGTCCGCAGCAGCAGGTCGAGGTTGTCGGTCAGCATCGAGATGTTCTGCTCGTTGCCGTCCAGCGCCTGCGAGAACGAGAAGAGGATCTTGTTGAGCTGGTTGGGGTCCAGGTTGCGGGTCAGCGGGCCGAGCGCGTTGACGACCTCGCCGAGGTCCACCACGGACCGGGTGTGCGGGACGCGGTCGCCGTCGCCCAGCATGCTGCCGCTCGACCCGGGCTCCAGGTAGACGACCCGCTGCCCCATCACGTTGCGCCAGCGGATCGCGGCGGTGGAGTCGGACGGCAGCCGGACGTCCTTGTCGACGGCCATCTCGACCACGGCCTTGCCGCGCACCACCTCGATGCTCTTGACCTGGCCGACGGGAGTGCCGGCGACCTTCACGCCGTCGCCCTCCAGCAGCCCGGTCACGTCGTCGAACGTGGCGGTCAGCTTGTAGCGGGAGGCGAAGCTGGTGCCGAGGATCTGCTGGCCGATGTAGAAGGTGAGCAGCCCGGTCACGAGGACGAAGACGAGCGTCTTCAGCATCGTGGTGTAGTCGGGTCCGCGCGCCGCCTTGCGACGCATGCGCGGGCTCATGGCCGCCCCCCGGTCTTGCTCTGGCCCGGGAGCTTCATCTCGAACGCCGTCTTCTGCGGCTTGGTGGCGCAGGCGTCGATGAAGATCTGGCAGATGTCGAGGGGCAGGTCGTCGCGCGCCTGCGCGATGACGGTGCCCTCCGGCCCGGGGATGCGGATGATCTGCGCCAGCAGGTTGAAGAACCCGTTGAGGCTGTCCAGCAGCACCGGGATGTTGCGGCGCTGGTTGTCGAACACCGCGACGATGCCGCTGCCGTTGTCGACGATGTTGCCGAGGTTGCGGCCGTGCTGCTCGAGGTTGCGGCCGAGGGTGTCGCCTAGCTTGCTCGACTCGTCCAGCAGCTGCGAGACCTTGTCGGGCTTCGCGCTGATCGTCTGGGACAGCTTGTTGAAGTCGCCGGTGAACGCGGTGAACGTGTCGCCGCGGGACGCGAGCGTGCCCGACAGGCCGTTGATGTTGCGCAGCAGCGCGTTGATCGCGGCCCGGTCCTTGTGGGTGGCGTCGACGACGATCGCGCCGTTGTCGATCGTCCGGCGGAGCGCGGGGCCCTGCCCGGACAGGCCCGCGCCGAACGTGTGCAGCAGCGCGGCGACGTCGTCGGGGTTGATCGCCTTGGTGAGGTCGTAGGCGAGCCAGGCGGTGTCGGACAGCTCCTTCGGGTCGTTGGTCTCGGTGATCGTGGCCCCGTCCTTCAGGTACGGGCCGGTGAGCTCGTTCTTGCCGAGGTCGAGGTTGAGGTCCTTCGGGCCGAACACCGAGACGGGCTCGACCGTCGCGACCGTCGTGTCGGCGATGCGGACGCCCTTGTCGAGCCGGAGCCGCACCTTGACGCGGCCCTTGTCGTCCAGGTCGAGGCTGTCGACGGCGCCGACCGCGATGCCGCGGACCTTCACCTCGGACTTGCCCGGGTCGAGGCCCTGCCCCGCCCGTCCGAACGTGGCGGTGTAGTACGTGGAGCCCGAGTGGTCCGGTGTGGAGCCGATCGCGACGAACGCGGCGGCGGCCGCGATGACGCCCGCGCCGACCAGCCCGAACACCGTCCGGGAGCGCTGGGAGATGCTCTCTTCGCTCATCCGGTCAACTTCACTGTGCTGCCGTGGCCCCAGAAGATGTACGACAGGACCAGGTTCATGAGGATCATCAGGATGGTCGACTCCCGGATCGCGCGGCCCGCGGCGACGCCGACGCCGACCGGCCCGCCCGCCGCGTAGTAGCCGCGGTAGCAGTGGATGAACATGATGATGAACGCGAACACCGCCACCTTGATGACGCTGTAGAAGACGTCGATCGGGGGGAGGTAGAGGTGGAAGTAGTAGTCGTAGATGCCGGGTGAGAGCCCGAAGTACTGGATCGTGATGAACCGGGTGGCGAAGAACGCCATGAATAGCGAGACCAGGTACAGCGGCACGAGGGCGATGACGCCGGCGGCGACCCGGGTGCACACCAGGTAGGCCAGCGAGTTGATGCCCATGACCTCCAGCGCGTCGATCTCCTCGGAGATCCGCATCGCGCCGATCTCGGCGGTGAACCCGGTGCCGACCTGCGCGACCAGCGCGACGCCCGCGATGATCGGGGTGACCTCGCGGACGTTGGAGTAGCTCGCGACCAGTCCGGTGAACGCCTCGGCGCCGATGCGCTCCAGCCCGGGGTAGCCCTGCAGGCCGACCATCGCGCCGGTGGCGAGCGACATCGTGGCGATCACGAAGATCATGCCGCCGCCGATGACGAGCGCGCCGACGCCGACGGTGATGTCGCTGACCTGCTTGGCGAGCGTCTTGCCGTACTTGCGCTTGATGATGATGTCGACGAACAGGTGGTAGAGGACCCGGCCGAGGAAGACCGGGAGGTCGGCGGACGCGGCGAGGCCCGCGGTCCGGCCGCGGACGGCGCGGCCCAGCTTGCGGACGGGGGATATGGCGACCATCAGAACCTCGGGGGGAACAGGACCTGGTAGATCATGGTGAGGATGTAGTTCGTCGCGAACACCACGATCGAGGTGACGACGACAGCCTTGTTCACCGCGCGGCCGACGCCGACGGGGCCGTAGTCGCAGTTCATGCCCATGTAGCAGGCGACGGCGGCGGCGATGAAGCCGAACACCCACGCCTTGAACAGGGTGATCACCAGGTCTGAGAACTGCAGCAGGGTGGTCGAGCCGTCGAAGAACGCGCCCGGGCTGACGCCCTGCTGGATGACGTTGAAGTAGTAGCCGCCGACGACGCCCGCCAGGATCACCACCGAGCACAGCAGCCCGGACACCATGCTCGCCGCCCACAGCCTGGGGGTGACCAGGCGGTGGATCGGGTTGATGCCCATGACCTCCATCGCCGCGAGTTCGTCGCGGATGTTGCGGGCGCCCATGTCGGCGGTGATCGCCGATCCGCCCACGCCGGAGACCAGCAGCGCCGCGGCCAGCGGCGCCACCTGCTGGATCATCGCGGCGGTGAGCAGCGCCCCGGTGCCCGACTGCGCGCCGAGCTGGCGGGCGATGTCGCCCACCTGGAGCGAGATGGTGGCCCCGAGCGGCACCGCGATGAGCATGACCGGCACGCTCGTGACGCGTGCCAGGAACCAGCACTGCTCGATGAACTCGCCCCACCACTGGCGCAGGTCCCAGGAGCGGCGCAGCCCTTCGAGGAGGGTCACGCACAGCAGTCCCGTCTCGTCGAGCGCTCGCCCGACGCGTCTGCGTGCCAGGTCCGGGGCCTTCGTGAGGCTCAGGGCCATCAGCCGGCGACCTCCCCCGGGGGGCGGGGGTGAAGGTACATACCAGCCTCCTTCGTTCTCGGACGTCGGCGCCCATCCGATACGCCGGCTCCCGCCGAGCCACAGGCGGCGCCCACGTCCTCTTCGTCGTCGCGCGCCACCGTGGTCTCGGCAGAGACCGGGATCACAGGATGACCCAAGCAAGCACTCGGGCACCACCGCTGTGATCTGAGGCACTCTATTGGAAGAAGGTCTAAGAAGCGAGTACTTACATCTGGATTTGTCCGAAGCTACGATCGGGCGCACGATGATCGACACGGGGCGTGAGAGGGAGGACGACATGGACGGCGGCGACGACCCGCTGGTCATGGGCGTCCGGGACCGGTGGGAGGAGCAGGGGCTCCAGGGCGGCCCGTGGCCGTTCATGGCGATCTGCGCGGTGGGACGGCTCGATCAGCTGTTCAAGAAGGCCCTCGAAGCGGAGCTGAAACGGCTGGGCCTGACCCGCAGCGGCTACCTGCTGCTGACCACGCTGGCCCTCACCACCCGCGGCAGCGCGCGGCTGAGCACGCTCGGCCGGATCCTGATGGTGCACCCGACGACGGTGACGCTGACCGTCGAGCAGCTGGAGGCGGTCGGTCTCGTCGCCCGCACCCGGCATCCCCGCGACCGGCGCGCGACGCTGGTGGAGATCACCGCGGCGGGACGGGAGCGGGCCAACGAGGCGAGCCTGGCGCTGGAGTCGCCCGGCGGCGCGTTCGCCCCGTTCGCCGGGACGCACCGCGAGGTGTTCGAGGCGCTCCAGCCGGCCCGGCTCGCGGCCGGCGACGTGGAGCTGCTGAACCCCGGCGGCGCCCGGAGCTGACGCACCGCCCCCGTGACCGGGGTGACGGCGGGGGAAGACGCGGGGCGGGTGAACCGCGTACGATGCCGCCCGCGTACCTTCAGTTCGACGACACGACCCCGGGCGATAAGGCAGTCTTCATCCCATGCCCCAGAGTCACGGCACCCGCAGACGTTCCGCCGAGGGCCGGCGCGCCCGCTCCGAGCGGGTTCCCGCACCGCGTCCGGCGGCCGACGAGTACGACGCGTACGGCGCCTACGGCGGGCCGGGCGGGACCGGGCCGACGCCGATGCCGCCGTCCGTCCCGCCGGAGAAGAAGCGGCGCCTGCGGCGGGTCCTCACCAGCAACGTGACCATCACCGTCGCGGCGATCGCCGCGCTCGGCACCGCGGTGACGGTCGTCGACCTCAACGCGTTCACCGGCGACGACACCAAGCCGCCGAAGGCCGCCGCGGCCGGGCTGTCGACCAACGACATGCTCGCCCAGCTGACGTCCGCGACCGACATGGACAAGGTCGCGGCCGACGCGATCGCCACCGCCAAGAAGCGCGCCTACGAGGAGCACCAGCGCGAGCTGAAGCGCCTCAAGGAGAAGGCCAAGCGGGACGCGGCGGCGCGGGCGAAGCTCAAGGCGCAGCAGGAGCGCGAGCGGCTCGCCAAGATGAACCCCAGCGCCGGGCAGAACAAGGCGTACGGCAAGAAGATGAACGCCATGAAGGGCTGGGGCCGCTGCTGGCCGTCCCTGCTGACGCTGTGGAACCACGAGAGCGGCTGGAACGAGCGGGCCGTCAACCCGTCCAGCGGCGCCTACGGCATCCCGCAGGCGCTGCCGGGTTCCAAGCTGGCGAGCGCCGGGGCCGACTGGCGCACCAGCTCCCCCACCCAGATCGCGTGGGGGCTCGGCTACATCAAGGCCCGCTACAAGGACCCGTGCGGCGCCTGGTCGTTCTGGCAGGCGCACAACTGGTACTAGCCGTCCGCTACTCCCCGTCTGCGGGCCCGCGACCTGGCACCATGAAGGGATGCGGACGAGCAGGACGCGCCACGGCAACGACACGGGGAACGGCGACGGACCGGGCGGCGGCTCGGCGGGCGGCGGGCGGCAGTGGGCCCGCGCCGACGCGACGCGCCACGCGCTGCTGAGCGCGGCGCAGCAGGTCTTCGCCGACCGCGGCTACGCCGACGCGGGCATCGCCGAGATCGTCGAGCGGTCCGGGATCAGCGTCGGCAGCCTCTACCACCACTACGGCGGCAAGGCCGGCCTGTACGTCGCGCTGTGGGAGGACCTCACCGCCGAGCAGGAGGCGAGCGCCGCGCAGGCGGTGTCCGCCGCGCGCAAGAGCGGCGAGTCCGACCCGATCGCGCTGTTCACCGCGGGGGCCCGCGCCTACCTGCTGGTGTGCTGGGAGCGGCGGGAGGCGGCCCGGCTGTTCCTCGCCGGCGAGGGCCCGTCGGGGTCGTCGCTGATGCGCCGCAGCCGCGCCCAGCACTGGATCGCGCAGAACACCAAGCTGCTGCGCGGCCCCGGGGCCCGCCCCCCCCCCCCGCGCCGCCCCCCCCGGGCCAGGCCGGTGGGGACAGAGAGGGAGA
>NZ_JBFARO010000066.1:0-43296 GCF_040677125.1 Actinomadura sp. NPDC049382 | reverse complement strand
GCCGCCGCGCGGGCGGGGGCGGGGGCGCGGAGATCCGCGCGCAGCCGACCCCGGCCGCGGCCGTCCGCTCCATCGAGGAACTGATCCGGCCGGAGACCGCACGGACGCCGGCGCCGGCATGACGAGGAAAGGGCACACCATGAAGGCACTCGTACTCGCGGGCGGCACCGGGTCCCGGCTCCGCCCGTTCAGCCACAGCACCCCCAAGCAGCTCGTCCCCGTCGCGAACAAGCCGGTGCTGCTGCACGGGCTGGAGTCGCTGCGGGACGCGGGCATCACCGAGATCGGCGTCATCCACAACGCCGGGCACACCGCCATCCCCGCCGCGATCGGCGACGGCGCGGCGCTCGGGGTCCGGGTCACCTACATCCCGCAGGACGAGCCGCGCGGCCTCGCGCACTGCGTGCTGATCGCGCGGGACTTCCTCGGCGACGACGACTTCCTCATGTACCTCGGCGACAACGTGTTCGCCGACGGGCTCGGCGCGCCGGTCGCGCAGTTCCGGGACGAGTCCCCGGACGCGCAGCTCGTCCTGGTGAAGGTCGCCGACCCCACCGAGTACGGCGTGGCGGAGATCGCCGCGGACGGCCGCGTGCTCGGGCTCCAGGAGAAGCCGTCCGAGCCGCGCGGCAACCTCGCGGTGACCGGCGCGTACTTCTTCACCCCGGCCATCCACGAGGCGGTCCGCGCGATCGCGCCGAGCTGGCGCAACGAGCTGGAGATCACCGACGCCGTGCAGTGGCTGGTGGAGCGCGACCTGAACGTGCGCGGGCACGTGTGCGCCGGGTACTGGAAGGACACCGGTAACGTCTCCGACCTGCTCGACTGCAACCGGGCGCTGCTGGAGAAGCTGCGGCCGGGCGTGCGCGGCCGGCTGGACCCGCTCACCCAGATCGGCGCCTCGGTGGTGGTCGAGGCCGGCGCCACCGTGATCGCGTCCCGGATCGACGGCCCGGCGATCATCGGCGGCGGCACCGCGATCGTCAACAGCTACATCGGCCCCTACACCGCCGTCGGGTCCGGCTGCCTGGTCGAGAACGCGGGCGTGGAGGACTCCATCCTGCTCGACCGCTCCTCGGTGCACGGCCTGCGCACGGTGAAGGGCTCGCTGATCGGCCGGGAGGCCGCGGTCAGCCTCGCCCGCCACGAGCTGCGCGTGCACCGGCTTATCGTGGGCGACGACAGCCGACTGGAGGTGCCCGCGTGAGGATCCTCGTCACCGGCGGAGCCGGCTTCATCGGATCGGCCTACGTCCGCGACCTGCTCGGCGGGCGGTACCCGGGCACGGACGGCTGGCGGGTCACCGTCCTGGACAGCCTCACCTACGCGGGCGACCGCCGGAACCTGCCGCCCGACGGCCCCCGGCTGGCGTTCGTGAAGGGCGACATCTGCGACGCGTCACTGCTCGCGGACCTGCTGCCGGGGCACGACGCGGTCGTGCACTTCGCGGCGGAGTCGCACGTCGACCGCTCCGTGGCCGACGCGGCGCCGTTCGTCATGACCAACGTCGTCGGCACCCAGACGCTGCTGGAGGCGTGCCGCCGCGGCGGTGTCGAGCGGTTCGTGCACGTCTCCACCGACGAGGTGTACGGGTCGATCGAGACCGGGTCGTGGACCGAGGACCACCTCCTCGCCCCGAACTCCCCCTACTCGGCGTCCAAGGCCGCCGGCGACCTGTTCGCGCGCGCCTACTGGCGCACCCACGACCTCGCGGTCTCGGTGACCCGGTGCTGCAACAACTACGGCCCCTACCAGTACACGGAGAAGGTCATCCCGCTGTTCGTCACCACCCTGCTGGACGGCGGGTCGGTGCCGCTCTACGGGGACGGGCACAACGTCCGCGAGTGGCTGCACGTGTCCGACCACTGCCGGGCCGTCCACCTCGTCCTCACCCGGGGGCGGGCCGGGGAGATCTACAACATCGGCGGCGGCACGGAGCTGAGCAACCTGGAGCTGACCGAGCGGCTGCTCGACCTGTGCAGCGCCGGCTGGGACCGGGTGCGCCGGGTCGCCGACCGCAAGGCGCACGACGAGCGCTACTCCCTGGACGACGGCAAGATCCGCACCGAGCTGGGCTTCGCGCCGGAGGTGCCCTTCGCGGACGGGCTGGCCGCCGTCGTGGACTGGTACCGCGACAACCGCTGGTGGTGGGAGCCCGGCGCGGACGGCGCGGCGGGCCCGGCGCGGCCGCAGCCCATCGCCCGCCTCACCTGAACGGCGGACCGGGCACGAACGACAGGCCCCGCCCCCTTGCGAGGGGGCGGGGCCTGTCTTGCGGGGTCTCTTCCTCAGCGGGGTCTTCAGCGGGCGGCGGTCGCGGGCGCCATCGCCTCGCGGACGGCGGCGATGACGGTGTCCACCGCCTCGTCCGGCAGGTGCGGGCCCATCGGCAGGCTCAGCACCTGCTCAGCCAGCCGCTCGGCGATCGGGAAGGAGCCCGCCCCGTGCCCGAGGTCGGCGTACGCCGGCGACAGGTGCGCCGGGACCGGATAGTGGATGATCGTCTCCACCCCGGCCGCCGCCAGCCGCTCGCGGAGCGCGTCCCGGCGCTCGGTCCGGACGACGAACAGGTGCCACGACGTGCCCGCCCACGGCTCGACGACCGGGAGCGCGAGCCCCGGCACCCCGGCCAGCCCGGCGAGGTAGCGGCGGGCGACCTCGGCGCGGCGGGCGTTCCACTCGTCCAGCCGGGCGAGCTTCACCCGCAGCACCGCCGCCTGGATCTCGTCGAGCCGGGAGTTGGTCCCCTTGATCTCGTGGTGGTACTTCACGGCGCTGCCGTAGTTGCGCAGCAGCCGGATCCGGTCGGCCAGCGCGGCGTCGGAGGTGACCACCGCGCCGCCGTCCCCGAGCGCGCCGAGGTTCTTGCCGGGGTAGAAGCTGAACGTGGCGGCGTACGGCCCCGACCCGACCCGTTCGCCGCGGTGGCGGGCGCCGTGGGCCTGCGCGGCGTCCTCCACCACGAGCAGGCCGTGCCGGTCGGCGACCTCCGCGATGGCCCGCATGTCGGCGGGCTGCCCGTACAGATGCACCGGCAGCACCGCCCTGGTCCGGCGGGTCACCGCCGCCTCGATCCGGGCGGGGTCGAGGTTGCAGGTCCGCTCGTCCGGCTCGACCGGCACCGGGCGCGCGCCCGCCGCCGTCACCGCCAGCAGCGTCGCGATGAACGTGTTGGACGGGACGATCACCTCGTCGCCCGGCCCGACCCCGTGCGCGCGCAGCGCCAGCGTGATCGCGTCGATGCCGGACCCGACGGCGACGCAGTGCGCGGCCCCGCAGTAGGCGGCGAACTCGGCCTCGAACGCGGCCAGTTCCTCACCGAGCAGGTACCAGCCCGAGGACACGACCCGGTGCACCGCCGCGTCGAGCTCGGCGCCGAGCTCGTCGTGGACGGCCCGCAGGTCCAGAAAGGGAACCCTCATCCCAGCCTCTCCGCGTCGCGCAGGAACTCGTCGTACCTGCGGTAGTAGTCCGCCTCGTCATAGTGCGAGGAGGCGAGGACGAGCCCGACCGCGCCCGGCGAGAAGTTCTCCAGGTTCCGCCAGATCATCGGCCCGATGTAGAGGCCGCGGGTCGGGTCGTCCAGGTGGAAGCGCGTCCGGCGGCGGCCGTCGTCCACGGTGATGTCGAACTCGCCGTGCAGCGCCAGCAGGAGCTGTTCGAGCTCGCGGTGGGCGTGCGCGCCGCGCACCGTGCCGGTCGGCATGCCGTACAGGTAGTAGACGCGCTCGATGGCGAACCCGATGGTCTCGCCGGCCTCGACGGAGGCGAGCCCGCCGCGGTCGTCGACGAAGTCGGGCACCTTGACGATGCGGCACGGCGCGACCCGGCCGACGACGGTCTCACCGGCCCCTGCTTGCTGCATTACCTTGATCCCTTCCGGCGACGGGCGGGCCCCGCGACGGCTAGCGCGAGTCGGCGGCCGCGAGCTCGCACACCAGTGCGGCGATGGTGGCGACGTCCTTGAGGTAGCGCGCCTCGATGAAGCGCGCGGGCAGCGGCGTCCGCAGCCCGTCGCGCAGGTGGTTGAGCAGGACGGCGGTGCGGAGCGAGTCGAGGATCCCCGACTCCAGCAGCGGGGTGTCCGCCGCGATCTCCACGCCGTCCGCGGCCCCGAAGTTCTCCCGGACGAAGCCGAGCAGCTCCGCGCGGACCTCTTCCTCGGTCATGCGTCCTCCTCGTCGGGCGCCGGCGGCGCCGGTCAGTCCAGCCACGGCGGGGTGG
The DNA here is from genome assembly GCF_040677125.1 of Actinomadura sp. NPDC049382. Lineage (NCBI taxonomy): Bacteria > Bacillati > Actinomycetota > Actinomycetes > Streptosporangiales > Thermomonosporaceae > Actinomadura > Actinomadura sp. NPDC049382. Next base: position 39,072 of record NZ_JBFARO010000066.1, on the reverse strand, counting down.
CGAGGATCTTGATGACGGCGCTGGAGAGCGTGACGCCGGGCGCCATGCCGGCCAGCAGCACGTGGTCGCCGGGCCCGAGCTCGCCGGTCGTCAGCAGGTGGTCGAGGGAGACGAGCTGGTCGCTGGCGCCGAGGTGCCCGACGGTGCGGCCGAACTCCCAGGTGGACATCGACAGCGGCAGCCCGAGCGCGCCCATGCAGCGCTGCTCGACCGTCTCCCGGTCGTTGTTCATGAACGCCACGCGGGCGAGGTCGGCGAGTTCGATGCCCGCCTCGTCGAGGGACCGCTCGACGCTCTCCAGCAGCTTCTGGTGCACCGTCACCCACAGGGACGGGCCGCCCTCCGTCCGGGCCCGCGCCTTGGCGAGCGCCCCGGCGAGGAACGACTCGGTGCGCCGGTGGAAGTCCATGGACCGGCCGGTGGTGGCGCCGGGCGGGAACAGCGGCTCGCCGCTGCGGTGGAGTTCCTCGCCTTCGGGGACGGTGATGGAGTTGACCGACAGCAGCTGCGCGAAGCCCGGGGCGCGGCCGAGGACGAGCGCGCTCGCCGCGTCGCCCATGACGAAGCCGGGGCCGGCGTTCCACCGGTTCACCAGCGGGGTGCCGTAGTTGTCGGTGCTGACGACCAGCGCGGTGCGGCGCGCGGGGTCGGCGCTCAGGTAGGCGGCGCCCAGCTCCAGCGCGCTGAACACCCCGTTGCACCCGTGCCGGGTCTCGACGGCGAGGGCACCGCCGCCGACGAGGTGCCGCTGCAGGTAGTACTGCGGCTGCCAGCCGTCCGGCCCCTGGTGCCAGGTGTCGGTGTAGAGCAGCAGGTCCACCTCGTCGGGGCGCTGGCCGCAGCGCTCGAACGCCGTCCGCGCCGCGCGCAGCGCCATCTCGGGGGCCGGGACCTCCCCGGCCACGGCGACGCCGGTGAAGCCGTGCGCCTCCGCCCCCTCCTCCGGGTGCAGGCCCTGGGCGACGGCCCATTTGATGTCGACGGTCTCCGGCAGGTAGACGCCGACGCTCCTGACGTACGCGTCCTGGGTGCGCATGACCTCGGTTCCTCGCTTCCGGTTGCGTCGGGCCCGTGTCAGGCGCCGACCATCGGCTCGGCCTCGCCGGAGAGCAGCCCGGCCAGATGTTCGGCGATCGCGGTGACGGTGGGCTGGTGCCACAGCAGCGTGGCGGGCAGTCCGTGCCCGAACCGCTTCTCCAGCCGCCGCCGGATCACCAGCGTCATCACCGAGTCCAGGCCCTGCTCGGCCAGGGAGCGGCGGGGGTCCAGGTGCTCGGCGGACAGCCGCATCTCGGTCGCGATCTGGGCGCCGACGACCTCCAGCAGGCGCGCGCGCAGCTCGTCCGGCGGCAGGCCGGCCAGGCCGTCGGTGTCGGACGTCCCGCCCGGTGCGGCGGCCCGGTCCCGGGCGGCGGCGTCCGCCGCGGCGGCGACCTCGGTGAGCAGCGGCGGGCGCTGCGTGCCCGGTTCGGCCGGGGCGACGCCGAGCACCGCGTAGTACGCGCCGCCGTGCGCGGCGGCCAGGTCCCAGGCGGCGAACGCCTCCGGCGCGGTGACGTCGGTGACGCCGCGGGCCTGCAACTCCATGTCCACGACCTCGTTGACGGCCATGCCCTTGCCGCGCCAGGACGTCCAGCCGAGGCTCACGGTGTCGCGGCCCCCAGCGGCGCGGCGGTGCGCGGCGAACGCGTCGAGGAAGGCGTTGGCGGCGGCGTAGCCGGCCTGGCCGGGCAGGCCGAGCAGGTGGCCGCAGGACGAGAACAGTGCCAGGAAGTCCAGGCTGCCGGGCGGGAACAGCCGGTGCAGCGTCCAGGCCCCGTCGACCTTGGGGCGCAGCACGGTGCGCAGCGACGCCTCGTCCACGCCGGGGATCATCCGGTTGTCGAGGGCGCCGGCGGCGTGCACGACGCCGCGGATCGGCGGGAGGCCGAGCGCGTCGGGGTCGAGCGCCGACGCGGCCTCGGCGGGGTCGGCGATGTCCAACGCCACGGTGGCGACGGTGACGCCGAGGCCCTCCAGGGCCCGGACGCCCTCGATCCGGCGGCGGGTCTCGGCGTCGGCGGGGGCGTCCCACTCCGAGCGGGCCGGGAAGGGGCGGCGGCCGGCCAGCACGATGCGGCGCGCGCCGCGCTCGGCCAGCCACCGGGCGACCTCCAGGCCGAGGACGCCGAGGCCGCCGGTGACGAGGTAGGTGCCGTCGGGGTGGCAGCGCACCGGCTCGCCCTCCGGGGGCGCGTCGTCGGGGCGGGCGAGGCGCGCGACGGTGGTCTCGTCCGGGCGCAGCGCGATGACGTCGTCACCGGGCGCGGACCGCAGGACGGCCAGCAGCGCGGCGGCGTCGGGCACCGATCCGTCCGCCGGGAGGTCGATCGTGCCGCCCCACAGCTCGGGGTGCTCGCCGGAGACGATCCGGCCGAGGCCCCACAGCGGCGCGTGGCCGAGGGCGTCCTCCGCCCGGCTCTCCCTGACGCCCGCCGTCAGGCACCACAGGCGCGGCGCGGCGGCGGGGTCGAGCGCGGACAGCCGCTGGACGGCCTGCGTCAGCAGCCATGCCGCGTCGAGGGCGGCCTCGGTGACGGGCCGTCCCGGGGTCGCGGGCGGCGGGACGAGCAGGACGTCCGTGGACGGCCCGGCCTCGGCGGCGAACTCCGCGAGCGCCTCCGGGCCGGACACTCCCGTACAGGTAGCCCCGGCCGCGTGGAGGGTGTCGCGCAGAGCGTCCACAGCCTGTGGATCCGGGCCCACGATGACGACGTCCCGCTCGGCACCGTCACCGGACGGGGTGAACGGCCGCCAGGCCAGCTCGTGCACCAGCCGTGCCGGATGCGCGGCGGCCGTGCCGGGGTCGCGGTCCATCGTCGCGTAGCGGAGACCGGCGAGCCGGGCCAGGACCCGGCCGTCCGGGTCGGCGATCAGCACGTCCACGGAGTCGTCCCGGGACGGGTCCACGACGACCTCGACGATCGCGTCCTCCGGCGGCTCGCTCGCGAGGTGCACCTCTCCGACGTGGGCGACCATGCGGAGCACGGCCTCCCCCGGATAGGCGGCGGGCGCGATCGACAGCGCCGCGTCCAGCAGCGGCCCCCAGGTCGCGGCGCCGCGCGCCGGATGCCCGGCCGTGACGACCGCGCGCAGCCGCCCCTCGCCCCGGTACAGCTCACGGACGGTCCAGTCGAATGCCATCGTCGGGACGCCCACCGACGCCAGGCGCTGCTGGACGAACCCGGTGTCCACCGCCTCGCCGGGGGCCGCGGTGTCGGCGAGCGCCGGCGGCAGCGGGTCGGCGGGGCCGGACGCCACGGCGGCGGTGCAGTGCGTGAGCCACGACCGATCCGCGGAGTCGTCGGCCGTCGCGCGGGAGGCCAGGCGCGCGGCGCCGTCCTCCAGCAGCACCTGAACCTCGCGGCGGTCGGTGGTCAGCGGCAGCCGGAGCGCCACGTCGGCCAGCGTGGGCGGCGGGCCGTGCCGGTCGGCCGCGGCGCCGAGGAAGGTGTTGATCAGCACCGCCGCGGGCACGATCTCGACCCCGTTGATGGTGTGGCTGCCCGGGTAGGGGCGGCAGTCGTCGTCCAGGACGGTCCTCCACAGCCGCAGCGCCCGGCCGGCGACCGGGACCGGCGACCCCAGCAGCGCGTGCGCGTCCACGTCGTGGCCGAGCCCCTCGCCCGCGCCGCCGGACGGCGCGTCCCGCCAGTGCCGCCGCCGCTGCCAGGCGACGCCGGGCGGGGTGACCAGGTCGCCGCCGGGCGCCAGCGTCCGCCAGTCCAGCGGCAGCCCGTGGCAGTGCAGCGCGGCGGCCGCGTCGAGCAGCTGCGCGGGCTCGGACCGGTCGCGGCGCAGCGTCGAGCCGACGAACGCGTCACCGAGCCCCAGCTCGCCGAGGGTCTCGCCGATCGAGTGGGCCACCACCGGGTGCGCGGAGACCTCCAGGAACGCGCGGTACCCGTCCTCGGCGGCGGCCTCGACGGCCGCCGCGAGCCGCACCGGGTTGCGCAGGTTGGCCGCCCAGTAGGAGCCGTCCGGGGCGGGCATCGCCCGCGGGTCGGGCAGGGCGGTCGAGTACATCGGGACGGCGGGCGGGACCGGTGCCAGGCCGGCCCCGGCGGCGGCCAGCTCGTCCAGCAGCGGGTCCATGTGCGGGCTGTGGAAGGCGACGTCGGAGGAGACGCGGCGCACCTGGACGCCCTCGTCCCGCCACCGCTCCACCAGCTCCGCGACGGCGGCGGCGTCCCCCGCGACGACGGTGGACAGCGGCGACGACTGGATCGCGGCCACCAGGTCGGCGCGGTCGCCGAGCCGCTCCTCGACCTCGGCGAACGGCAGCGCCGCCATGGCCATCGCGCCCCGGCCCGCGACACGGCCCAGCAGCCGCGACCGGCGGCAGATCAGCCGCGCGCCCGCCTCCCGGGTCAGCGCGCCCGCGATGACGGCGGCGGCGATCTCCCCGACCGAGTGGCCGATCACCGCGGCCGGGGCCGCGCCCCGGGACCGCCACACGGCGGCCAGCCCGAGCTGCACCGCGAAGATCATCGTCTGGATCCGGGCGACGTCGGTCAGCGGGTCGGCCAGCAGCACCTCGCGCGGCGAGAAGCCGATCTCCTCCCGGAAGACCGGCTCCAGCGCGTCGATCACCTCGGCGAACGCCGGTTCGGCGGCCAGCAGCCCGCGGCCCATGCCGGCCCACTGGGAGCCGTGCCCGGAGAAGACCCACACCAGGCCGGACCCGGCCTCCGCCGGGACGGTGCCGGTGGTCACGCCGGGGCCTTCGGCGCCGTCCGCCAGCAGCCGGAGCCCGGCGACCAGCGCGTCCCGGTCCGCGGCGACGACCCCGGCCCGGTGCGGCAGGTGCGAGCGGCGCAGCGCCAGCGTGTGCCCGACGGACGCGAGCGGCGCGCTCCCCCCGCGCCCCGCCAGCCAGTCGGCCAGCTCGCCCGCGTGCTGCCGGAGCGCGGCGCCGGACGCGGCCGACACCGGGTAGAGCCGCGGCTCCCCGTCCCCGTCGGCGGGACGCGGCGCGTCCGGCCGCGCCGGGGCCTCCTCCAGCAGGACGTGCGCGATCGTCCCGCCGTACCCGAAGCCGGACACCCCGACCCGCCGCGGGGTCTCGCCGCGCGGCCACGGCGTGGGTTCGGTGACCACCTTCAGCCCGCCCCCGGCCCAGTCGATCGCGGGGTTCCCGGTGGTGAAGTTCAGGCTCGGCGGGATCTCCTCGTTGGCGAGGACGAGCACCGCTTTGATGACGGACGCGACGCCCGCGCCCGCTTCGAGGTGCCCGATGTTGGCCTTCACCGACCCGATCAGGCACGGCTCGCCCGCCGGCCGGCCCGCCCCGTAGACGGCGCTGAGCGCGGACGCCTCCAGCGGGTCGCCGAGCCGAGTCCCGGTGCCGTGGGCCTCGACGTAGCCGACCGTCGCCGGGTCCACCCCGGCGCTCCGGCAGGCCCGGTCGAGCACGTGCCGCTGCGCCGCGCCGCTGGGCGCCATGATCCCGTTGGTGCGGCCGTCCTGGTTCACGGCGCCGCCGCGCACGACCGCGAGCACCCGGTCGCCGTCCCGCTCGGCGTCGGCGAGCCGCTTGAGCACCAGCACGCCGCAGCCCTCGCCGCGCCCGTAGCCGTCGGCGGACGCGTCGAACGACTTGCAGCGGCCGTCGGCGGCCATCGCGCCCGCCGCGTCCAGGGTCAGCGTCAGCCCCGGCGACACGATCACGTTGACGCCCGCCGCGAGCGCGAGCGGGCTCTCCCCCGTCCGGACGCTCTGGCACGCCAGGTGCAGCGCCACCAGCGACGCCGAGCAGGCGGTGTCGACCGCGAGGCTCGGGCCGCGCAGGTCCAGCGCGTAGGAGATGCGGTTGGCGACCGCGCACATCGCGGCGCCGATGCCGGTCCACGCCTCGATCCGCGGCAGGTCCTCCAGCAGCCGGCGGCCGTAGTCGTCCGACCCCACCCCGACGAACACCCCGGCGTCGGAGCCCGCCAGGTCGCGGGGCGGGACGCCGGCGTGCTCCAGCGCCTCCCAGGCGGTCTCCAGCAGGATCCGCTGCTGCGGGTCCATCAGCTCGGCCTCGCGCGGGGTCAGCCCGAAGAACTCGGCGTCGAACGACTCGACGCCGGAGAGGAAGCCGCCCCACGGGGTGGCGCGGCGCAGCGCGGCGGCGAAGTCCGGGCCGAACCGCTCGTACTCGCGCCACCGCTCGCGCGGGACCTCCCCGATGCCGTCGCGGCCGTCCCGCAGCAGCGACCAGTACGCCTCCGGCGAGTCGGCGTCCCCGGCGAACCGGCAGCCGACGCCGATCACCGCGACGGGCTCCGCGCCCGGCTCCGCGCCGGCCGGCCGCGCCCGCCCGGCCCCGCTGTCCTGCACCATCGATGGGCCCCCATCCACTCTCGGGTCGTGTCGCACGCGGCCGCCGTCCGCCGGGACGCGCCCGTCCGGTCCGGCCGGGTTCACCGCGGCGCTCACCGCAGCCAGGGCGGCGTGCTGAGGATCTGGACGATCGCGCTCGACAGGGTGACCCCGGGGCCGACCCCGACGAGCAGCATGTGGTCGCCGGGGCGCAGCTCCCCGGCGGTGAGCAGGTGGTCGAGCGAGACGAGCTGGTCGCTGGCGGCCAGATGGCCGACGGTCCGCCCGAACTCCCAGGTCGACTTGGACATCGGCAGCCCCAGCGCGAGCATCCCGCGCTGCTCGACGATCTCGCGGGAGTAGTTCATGAAGGCGGCCCGCGCGATGTCGCCGATCTCCAGGCCCGCCTCGGCGAGCGTCCGGTCCACCAGCTCGACCATCCGCTGGTGGACGGTCACCCACACGGTGGTGCCGGCCCCGTCCGCCATGGCCCGCCGGTTGAAGTCGGCCGTCCGGCCGCTGAAGTCGAGCGGCCGGCCCGCCGTCGGGCCGGGCGGGAAGAGCGGCTCGCCGCTGCGGTGGACCTCCTCGGCCTCCGCGACGGCGGTGGTGCACACCGACAGCAGCCGGGCGAAGCCGGGCTCGGTGCTGAGCAGGACGGCGCTCGCCGCGTCCCCGGCGATGTAGCCGGGGCCGAACCGCCAGCGGTCGATCATCGGGGTGCCGAAGTTGTCGGCGGCCACCACCAGCGCGTCGCGCCGGCCGGGCGAGCGCAGGTAGGACGCGGCGAGCTCCAGCGCGCTGAACACCCCGTTGCAGCCGTGCCGGACCTCCACCGCCAGCGGCCGGCCGCCGACCAGGTGCCGCTGCAGGTAGTACTGCGGCTGCCAGCCGTCCGGGCCCTGGTGCCAGGAGTCGGCGTACAGCAGCAGGTCCAGCTCCTCGGGGCGGTGCCCGCAGCGCTCGAACGCCTGCCGCGCCGCCCGCAGCGCCATCTCCGGGGCCGGGACGTCCCCGGCGACGGCGGCGCCGGCGAGCTCGTGGAGCTCGGCCTCCTCGGCGGAGTAGCGGCCCTCCCGGACGGCCTGCTCGACGCCGGCCGCCGGCGGGAGGTACACCCCCAGTCCCTTGAGGTGAACGTCGGGTGTGCGCACGACCGCCTCCTTGATTGCTCAAAGCTGCGATCACTGTCCACCGCCGCGCTTAAGGGGGGCTAAGCGCGATCTGAACCGGTCAGATGTCGCGGCGGCGGAACACCGCGCACGCCACCGCCGCGGTCGCGCCGACACCGGCGATCATGATGCCGAGCAGCGTGAACGCCGGGATCCCGGTCTCGGTGGTGGTCGACATGACCATCATCCCGGCCATGATCGGCCAGAGCCCGCGGACCAGCGGCGGCAGCAGCGGGCCGAGCAGGTACGGGACGATGATGGCGGCCACGACCAGCACCACGATGGCGCCCGCCGTCGACCGGATCAGCACGCCCAGCGCGGCGCCCAGCAGCCCGACCAGGGCGAGGTACAGGCCCGCCCCGACGACCGCGCGCAGCGACTCGTGGTCGGTGAGGGAGGCGTGCGGGACGTCCATCCCGACGAGCACCTGCTGGCCCAGCAGGAAGCCGCCGACGCTGACCAGCTCCCCGACCGCCAGCCCGACCGCGGTGATGACGAGGGCCTTCGCGGCCAGCACCCGCAGCCTGCGCGGCACCGCGGTCAGGCTGGTGCTGATCATCCCGGTGGCGAACTCCCCGCTGGTGCTGAGCACGCCGAGCGCGCCGACGGTGAGCTGGGCGAACAGCGTCGCGCCCATCAGGCTCGTCAGCGTCGGGTCCCACTCCGCGCGCTCGGCGGCGGTCATGTCCGCGTACCCCTCGGCGGTCCCGCTGGTGAACAGGAACGCCATGCCCACCCCGACGACGATGGTGGCGACGACGGAGTACAGCGACGACCGGAGCGTGCGCAGCTTGGTCCACTCGGAGCGGACGGCGTCGGCGAACGTCGCCCGCCCGTCCACCGGCACCAGGGCCGCGGCGGGTTCCGGCGCGGCCGCCGGTCGGTCCGTGAACGGCGTCGGTCGGCCCGTGAACGGCATCAGGCGGCCCCTTCCGTGACGTTGAACTGGACGCTGTCGCGGGTCAGCTCCATGAAGATCTGCTCCAGGGAGGCCCGGTGCGGGGTCAGCTCGGCCAGCACGGCGCCGTCCGCCGCGGCCAGCCGGTAGATCTCGGTGCTGTCGAGGCCGGTGACGAGCAGCCCGCCGTCCGGCTCCCGGCGCACCTCGGCGCCGCGCGCGGCCAGCCGCCGGGCGAACGTCCCGGCCTGCGCGGTCCGCACCAGCACCTTCGGCCGGGTGGTGCGGCCCATCAGCTCGCTCACCCCGGAGTCGGCGAGCAGCCGGCCGCGGCCGATGATGACCAGATGGTCGGCGGTGAGCGCGATCTCGCTCATCAGATGGCTGGAGATCAGCACCGTGCGGCCCTCGTCGGCCAGCCGCCGGGCCAGCGTGCGGACCCACATGATGCCCTCGGGGTCCAGCCCGTTGATCGGCTCGTCGAAGATCAGGCAGGCGGGGTCGCCGAGCAGCGCCGCGGCGATGCCGAGCCGCTGGTACATGCCGAGCGAGAACGTGCGCACCCGGCGGTGCGCCACCCGGTCCAGGCCGACGAGCTGCAGCACCTCCGGGACCCGCCAGCGCGGGATGCCATTGCTCAGCGCCAGGCACAGCAGGTGGTCCTCGGCGCGGCGGCTGTCGTGCACCGCGTGCGCGTCCAGCAGCGCCCCCACCTCCCGCATCGGCGCGGGCAGGTCGGCGTACCGGCGGCCGCCGATCGTGGCCGTCCCGCGGGTGGCCGCGTGCAGGCCGAGGATGACCCGCATCGTCGTCGTCTTGCCCGCGCCGTTGGGCCCGAGGAACCCGGTGACCAGGCCCGGTTTGACGGTGAAGGTCAGATCGTCGACCGCGACGGTCTCGTCGAAGCGCTTGGTCAGACCTTTGACCTCGATCATGGTGCGTTCACTCCGCGGGGTCGGTGGGTCGGATCGGGTCGTCCCCCGCCGTCCGGGCGCGGGCGGGCGCGCCCGGACGGCGGCGGGGGCTACTCGGTCGAGCCGATGGCCCGCAGGACGTCCATCGTCGAGGCGCGCCGGGCGGGCCAGACCGCCGCGACGACCCCGATGAGGGCCGAGGCCAGCACGTACAGCGCCAGCTGCCCGACCGGCACCGACAGGACGTCCATCCCCTCGTCGGCCGCCGCGTTCTGGATGCTCACCGCGATCACGACGCCCACCGCGAGGCCGAGCAGCGCGCCGAAGGTGGAGATGACCACGGCCTCGAACCGGATCATCCGGCGCACCTGCCCGCGCTGCATGCCGATCGCGCGCAGCAGCCCGATCTCGCGGGTCCGCTCCACCACCGACAGCGCCAGCGTGTTCACGATGCCGAGCGCGGCGATGACGATCGACAGCGCGAGCAGCACCAGGACCACGCGCAGCAGCAGGTCGATGCTCGCGGTGTACTGCTCCTTGATCTGCTCCCGGTTCTTCAGGTCCAGGTTGGGCCAGCGGTCCAGGGTGCCGCGCAGCGCGCGCTCGACCGCCGCCGCGTCCGTCCCGGGCGCCTTGATGATGTCGATCTGGTCGATCTGCGCGTCCGAGTAGTGCTCGGCGTAGCTGCCCGCGCCGAGGATGATCGTGGGCGCGGTCTCCAGCACCGACTTGACGTCGGCGTAGATCCCGGCGATCCGGAAGGTGGCGCGGGTGCCGTCCTGGTACTGGCCGGGCACGGCGGACCCGACCTTCCAGCCCTTGTCGTCGGCCGTCTTGCGGTTGACGAGCAGCTGGTCGGGCCCGAGCGAGGACGAGCCCGCCTCGATGCGCAGCCGGTACAGCCGCACCAGCCCGGCGGCGTCGCCGGCGGTGGCGCGGCTCGCCTTGCCGTCCAGCTTGAACGGTGCGGTGGCGACGCCGATCGCGTCCCGCACGCCGGGCGTCCTCGCCACCGCGTCCCGCACCTCGGTGCTGAGCGGGGTGAGCGAGCTCGGCGCGTCGATCCGGTAGTCGGCGGTGAGGCCCTCGTCCACCTGCCGGTCGGTCGAGGCGACCATCGACGCGGAGATCACCGACACGCCGCTGACCAGGGTCAGCCCGATCATCAGCGCGGACGCGGTGGCGGCGGTGCGGCGCGGGTTGCGCTGCGCGTTCTCCCGGCTCATCCGGCCGGTGACGCCGGCGATCCGGGCGAACGGCCAGCCGAGCAGCCGCGTCGCGGGGCGGCTGACGATCGGGCTGAGCGTGGTGATGCCGATGAACAGCGCGGCGGCGCCGCCGCCCGCGATGACCAGCGCCGCGTCGCCGGACCCGCCGAACCCGATCGCCATCACGACCGCGCCGGCGACCGCCTCGATCGTCCCGGCGATCGCGCGCAGCCGCAGCGACCGGCCGCTCGCGGCCACCGCGTCGTCGCGCATCGCCGCGACCGGCGGGATCCGCGCCGCCCGCGACGCGGGCAGGTAGGCGCCGACCAGCGTGACCAGCATGCCCACCGCGTACGACCACAGCACCGCCATGGGCGGCAGGGTCAGGTCGCCGGCGGGAACGCCGAAGTCCAGCGCGCCGAACAGCGCGATCAGCCCGAGGCCGAGCCCACCGCCGGCGAGCAGGCCGATCGTCGAGCCGAGGAACCCGACGCCGAGCGCCTCGCCCATGACCATCAGCGTGACCTGGCGGCGGGACGCCCCGATCGCGCGCAGCAGCGCCAGCTCCCGGGTCCGCTGCGACACCAGCATCGAGAACGTGTTGAAGATGATGAACGAGCCGACGAACACGGCGACGAACGCGAAGACCAGCACGAACGTCCGCAGCATCTTCAGCACGTCCTTGACGGACGCGGTCTGCTCGTCGATCGCCTTCGTGCCGGTGACGGCCTCGTAGCCGGACGGCAGCACCCGCGCGATCGCGTCGCGCAGCTCGGTCTGCGACACCCCCGGCGCGGCGTGCACGGAGATCTGCCGGTAGGTCCCGGGGTGCTCCATCAGCAGCCTCTCGGCGGCCTGCGGCTGGAACGCGGTCACGACCAGGGCGCTGAGCGCGTCCGACGAGCCGTACTGGAAGATCCCGGAGACGGTGAAGGTCCGCACGCCGGACGCCAGCACCACCTGGACCCGGTCGCCGGCCTTGTAGCCGGTCGCGTCCGCGGTGTTCTGGTCGAGGGCGATCTCGTCGGCGGCGCGCGGCCCCGTCCCGGACTTCAGCCGCATCGGCGACAGGTCCGGGTCGGCGTTCCAGTCCCGGCCGGTCTGCGGCGGCGACCCGTAGATCTTGCCCTTCTTGTCGATGACGCCCGCGAACCCGGTGACCTCGCCGTGCACCTTCGCGACGCCGGGCGCGGACCGGATCGTCGCCAGCAGCGACGCGGGCACGGGCCGGTCGGGCGCGTCGGTGCCGAGTTCGGTGCTGACCGCGCGCTGGGTGCGCACGACCGCGTCGGTGCCCCGGCCGAGGTCGGAGAAGGCGCTGCCGATCGACTTGTCGAGGGTGGCCGAGAGGATCATCGTGCCGGACACGAAGCCGACGCTGAGGATGACCGCGAGCGCGGTGAGCCCCAGCCGCAGCTTGTGCGCGAGCAGGCCCCGCAGGGCCAGGCGTGCCATCACGACCGCTCGCCCCCCGGCAGCTCGAAGCCCTTCATACGCTCCAGGACGCGCTCGGCGGTCGGCTCGGCCATCCGGTCGACGATCTTCCCGTCGGACAGGAACAGCACCTCGTCGGCGTAGCCGGCGGCGGCCGGGTCGTGGGTGACCATCACGATGGTCTGCTCCAGGTCGCGCACCGAGTCCCGCAGGAACGCCAGCACCTCGCCGCTGGAGCGGGAGTCGAGGTTGCCGGTCGGCTCGTCCGCGAAGACGATCTCCGGGCGGGAGGCCAGCGCGCGGGCGCAGGCGACCCGCTGCTGCTGGCCGCCGGACAGCTCGGCCGGCCGGTGGCCGAGCCGCGGCCGCAGCCCCACCGTGTCGATGATCTTGTCGACCCAGGCCCGGTCGGGCTTGCGGCCCGCGATGTCCATCGGGAGCGTGATGTTCTCCAGCGCGGTCAGCGTCGGGACGAGGTTGAACGCCTGGAAGACGAAGCCGATCTTGTCCCGGCGCAGCGCGGTGAGGCGCTTGTCGTTCAGCCCGGACAGGGCCGCGTCGCCGATGTAGACCTCGCCGCCGCTGACCCGGTCCAGCCCGGCCATGCAGTGCATGAGCGTGGACTTGCCGGACCCGGACGGCCCCATGACCGCGGTGAACCGGGCCCGGGGGATCTCCACGCTGACGTCGTCGAGCGCGGTGACGGTGGCCGCGCCGGTCACGTAGGTCTTGGTGACGTGCTCGGCCCGCGCGGCGGCCGCGGCGACGCGCGGCTCGGTACTCGCGGTTGCGCTGCTGCTCATATCCGTTTCCTTCATCAGGAGGTTCCTCGTCACGGGACTTGCGGGGTCGCGTGGACTCGCGTGGACTCGCGTGGTCACGTGGCTTCGCGGGGCCGGCCGCCCGGTGCTCCGGCCTCGTCTCGATTCCAGCCGCTCGGCGGGGGTCGCCGACAGCGGGCAAGGTACGGAGCGCGGCGTACGAAGGTGCAGGCCGCCGGACGCGGGAAGCCACTTTCGTAGGGCCCCGCACCGCCGCGGGCACACCCGGCGGCGGGCCGGGAGCGCTTACATTTGAGTGCGTGAAGCCTGTGCTGCGGCGCCCCTGGAGCACCCCCCGGGGTGCCGTCCTCACCGACCTCGCCGTGGTACTGGCCGTCCTGCTGCTCGGCCTCGCCGTCACCGCGACGCCGGACGCTCCGCTGAAGCCGGCCGGCGGCCTCACCTACCTGCTCGTCCCCGGGCTGGCGCCGGCGCTGTTCTGGCGCCGCCGCGCGCCGCTCGCCGCCACCTGGGCGGTGGCCGTCGCGGCGGTGCTGGTCCCGGCGGCGGAGCTGGTCGTCCCCGGCACCTTCTTCCGGCACGGTGGGGACGCCGACTACACCGAACTGCTCGCCTGGACGCCCGCCGCGCCCTTCGCCGCGTACGCCGCGCTCGCCTTCGTCAGGAGCGCCCGCGCCGCCTGGGCGCCGCCGGCGGTGATGGCCGTGGGCGCGGCGCTGATGGGCTGGGCGATCCCCGGCCCGGAGCAGGGCGGCCCCGGCTCCACCGACGCGGTGGTCTTCCGCAGCATGGCCTTCCTCGCGGTCGGCGCGCTGCTCGGGCTGTACGCGGGGGCGCGCCGCCGCATGGTGCACACGCTGGTCGAACGCGCCGAGCGCGCGGAGCGGGAACGCCACCTGCTGGCCGAGCAGGCGCGCGCGGAGGAGCGGGCGCGCCTCGCCGCCGAGATGCACGACGTGGTGACCCACCAGGTCAGCCTCATGGTGCTGCAGGCCGGCGCCCTGCGGGTCACCCTGCCGGACGAGGAGTCGCGCGCCGCCGTCGAGCAGATCCGCTCCACCGGCTGCGCCGCGCTGGAGGAGCTGCGGGACGTGGTGGGCCTGCTGCGGCGCGGCGGCGAACCGATCGCCCCGCCCCGCGACGGCCCGGGGCCGGCCGAGCGGATCGACCTGTCCCGGCTGATCGCCGAGTCGGAGTCGGTGGGGGTGCCGGTCGCGCTGGCGGAGGAGGGCGGCCCGCCGCTCGCCCCGCCCGCGGTCGGCCGCACCGTCCACCGCGTCGTCCAGGAGGCCCTCACCAACGTGCGCAAGCACGCCCCGGGCGCGCGGGTCGAGGTGCGGCTGCGCCGCGACCCCGGCACGGTTTCGGTGACCGTGGCCAACACCGCCCCCACCGGCGAGGACGGGGTGCTCGCCGCCGCCGGCTCCGGGATGGGGCTGCGCGGCCTGCGGCAGCGGGTCGAGATGGTCGGCGGGTCGTTCGCCGCCGGGCCGGCGGACGGCGGCGGCTTCCGCGTGGAGGCGACCCTGCCGACCGGCCCGGACGCGGCCGGCGACGACGCTCAGGTCTCCTTCACCCGGTAGCTGCGCACCGTCAGCGGCACGAAGACCGCCAGCAGCGCCACCGACCACGCCACGGTGGCGATCACCGGATGTTGCAGGGGCAGCGCCGGGTCCGCCAGCCGGGCACCCGGGCTGCCGAACAGCTCCCGCCCCGCCACCACCCCGGCGCTGACCGGGTTCCACTCGGCGATGGTGCGCAGCCAGCCCGGCATGTCGCCGGTGGGCACGAACGCGGTCGAGATCAGCGCGACCGGGAAGAAGAACGGGGCGAGCCGCCCGGCCATCTCCTCCGAGCCCGCGGCCAGCCCGATGAACAGGCCCACCCACGTCATCGCGTACCGCAGCAGCAGCGTCAGCCCGACCGCGGCGGCGGCGTTCGCCGCGCCCGCGTGCGGCTGCCAGCCGACCACCACGCCGCAGGACATCATCAGCAGCAGGCCGATCGTGCCGATGAGCATGTCGGCCCCGGACTGCCCCAGCGGCACCGCGACCCGCGACACCGGCATCGAGCGGATCCGGTCCAGGATGCCGCGCTGCGCGTCCACGGCCGCGTCGGTCGCGACGGTGGAGACGCTGGTGAACGACATCATCACGAACAGGCCCGGCATCAGGTACTCGCGGTAGTCGCCGCCGCCGGGCACCTCGACGGCGCTGCCCAGCACGTAGCCGAACAGCAGCACCATGATCACCGGGAACATCAGCGCGGCGACCAGCACCTGCGGCTGGCGGCGGAGCTGGGTCAGCGGGCGGCCGACGAGGGTCAGCCCGTCGGCCACGGCCCAGCGCAGCCGCGCCGCCGCCGTCGTCGGGACGACGGGGACCGTCGCGGCGGCACCTCCCCGCGTCGCCATCACACCGCCTCCCGCACCTGGTCGCCGGCCCGTTCGGGATCCCCGCCGCCCCGCGCGGTCAGGTGCAGGAACACCTCGTCGAGGGTGGGGCGGCGCAGCGCGACGTCCACCGCCGCGATCCCTCCGGCGTCCAGCCGCCGCACAACGTCGACTAGGGTCGCCGCGCCGGTCGGGACCGGCAGGCTGAAGCCGTCCTCGCGCAGCTCGGCGGGCCCGTCGCCGATCTCGGCCGCGAGCAGCGCCGCCGCCCGCTCCACCGGGGCGGGACGGGCCAGCGTGACGTCCACCCGGTCGCCGATGATGCCCTTCAGCGCGTCGGGCGGGCCGGACGCGACGATCCGGCCCCGGTCCACCACCGCGATGTCGTCGGCGAGCTGGTCGGCCTCCTCCAGGTACTGGGTGGTGAGCAGCACCGTGGTGCCCTCGGCGACGAGGGTGCGGACGGTGTCCCAGATCTCGCCCCGGCTGAGCGGGTCGAGCCCGGTCGTCGGCTCGTCCAGGAACAGCACCTTCGGCGCGATGATCAGGCTGGTGATCAGGTCGAGCCGGCGGCGCATGCCGCCGGAGTAGGTGCGCACCTGCCGGTCGGCGGCGTGCGCCAGCCGGAACCGGTCCAGCAGCTCGTCGGCCCGCCGCCGGGCCTCGCGCCGGGACAGGTGGTAGAGCCGGCCGAACAGGCGCAGGTTGTCGCGCCCGGTGAGCGCCTCGTCGAGCGCGGCGTACTGGCGGGCGACCCCGATCCGGGCGCGCACCTGCGCGGGCTCCGTCACGGCGTCGAACCCGGCGATCCTGGCCCGTCCGGCGTCCGGCGCGCACAGCGTGGACAGCACCCGCACCGCGGTGGTCTTGCCCGCGCCGTTCGGTCCGAGCAGCCCGCAGACGGTGCCCGGCGCGACGCGCAGGTCCAGGCCGGCCAGCGCCCAGGTCTCGCCGAACCGCTTCCGCAGCCCCTCGGCCGCGATCATCGCGTCGTCCATGCACCCTCCGCTGTCGGACATCGGCAGATAACGCCCGCAGCGTAAATGATCGGAATTCCGCCGCGCAATACTGGGAAAGTCATTTACAGCGCCTTTGTCGCCGACTTTGGCGGCGCATTGTCGCCGCTTCAGCGGGCCCGTGTGAACTGGCCGCCGAGACCTGGACGGAGGCACCCGGTGAGCCCTGCGATCGCGCCCTCGGAAGACGATCACACGCTGGACGGAGCCGCGAAGTTCACCCGGTCGGCCTCCATCGACCACCAGGCCGGACCGTCCTCGGCGTTCCGCAAGTGGTGGGACGGGCGGCACCGGGACGGCCGCTTCGAGGTCACCCGGATCCCGTTCCGCGAAATGGACAGCTGGCATTTCGCCCCGGACACCGGAAATCTGCGGCACGCGAGCGGCAGATTCTTCACGGTCGAGGGGCTGCGGGTGAGCGAGGGCGGGGCCGAGCTCTGGTCGCAGCCGATCCTGCACCAGCCGGAGATCGGCATTCTCGGGATCCTGGCCAAGGAATTCGACGGCGTCCTGCATTTCCTGATGCAGGCGAAGATGGAGCCGGGCAACGTCAACGCGGTGCAGCTCTCGCCGACCGTCCAGGCGACCCGCAGCAACTACAGCCGGGTGCACCGCGGCGCGCGGACCCGGTACCTGGAGTACTTCCTCGCGCCGCGGCGCGGCTCCCGGGTGCTGGTGGACGTGCTGCAGTCCGAGCAGGGCGCGTGGTTCCTCGGCAAGCGCAACCGCAACATGGTGGTGCAGGCGCTCGGGGACGTGCCCGACCACGACGACTTCCACTGGGTGACCATCGGCGAGCTGCGCGCCCTGCTGGCGCACGACAACCTGGTGAGCATGGACGCGCGGACCGTCCTCGCGTCGATCCCGTTCACCGCCCCGCGCCCCGGCGACCACCTCGCGGCGCACCGGGCCGGCCCGGACGACGCGTTCACCGGTGCGCTGCTGCGCTCCTACGCGGCCGGCGGGTCGGGCGCGCTGCACTCCCGGCGGGAGGTGCTGAGCTGGTTCACGGAGATGAAGGCGGCGTGCCACTGGCGGGTGGACCTCGTCCCGCTGAACGGCGTCGCCGGCTGGGCGCGCTCCGCGGACGAGATCGCCGACGACGGCCGGGGCGGCTTCCGGATCCTGGCGACCCGCGTGCGGGCCGGGAACCGGGAGGTCGCCACCTGGTCGCAGCCGCTGCTCGCGCCGCGCGGGCACGCGGCGGCGGCCTTCGTCGCCCGCTCGTTCGGCGGCGTCCTGCACCTGCTGGTCCAGGCCCGGCCGCAGCCCGGCCTCCGCGATCTGGTGGAGCTGGCGCCGACCGTGTACGTGCCGCCGTGCGCCGACCCGGCCTCGGCCGCCGCCGCGCTGCCCTTCGGCGCGGCGGCGATGACCGCCGACCCGGCGCGGGTGCGCTTCGACACGCTGCTGTCGGAGGAGGGCGGGCGCTTCTACCACGCCCAGACCCGCTACCGGGTGGTGGAGGCGGGTGACGGCTTCCCGGCCCGCGTCCCCGAGAACTACCGCTGGCTGACGGTGCGGCAGCTCATGGAGCTGGTGCAGCACGGCCACTACCTGGACATCGAGGCGCGCAGCCTGCTGGCGTGCGTGCACAGCCTGTGGTGACGGCCCGAGAGGAAGGGGACGAACGATGCGGCCACCGCCGCTGCGCATGGGGCTGCTGGGCTGCGCCGACATCGCCTGGCGCAACGCCCTGCCGGCGATGGAGCGGGTGCCGGACGTCGCGCTCGTGGCCTGCGCCAGCCGCGACCGGGCCAAGGCGGAGCGGTTCGCCGCGCGGTTCGGCGGCGACGCGCTGGCGGGCTACGAGGAGTTGCTCGCCCGGCCCGACGTCGACGCGGTCTACGTCCCGCTGCCGTCCGGCCTGCACCACCTGTGGGGCCGCCGGGCGCTGGAGGCCGGCAAGCACGTGCTCCTGGAGAAACCGGCCGTCACCAGTGCGGCCGAGGCCGCGGACCTCGCGGCACTGGCGGGCGGGCGCGGGCTGTGGGTGGGCGAGAACTTCACCTTCGTCCACCACGCGCAGCACCGGGCCGTCCGGAGGCTGATCGACGAGGGGGCCATCGGCGAGCCGCGCGGGCTGCGCGCCGTGTTCGGGATCCCGCCCCGGCCGCCGGGCGACATCCGCTACGACGCCGAGCTGGGCGGCGGGGCGCTGCTCGACCTCGGCTCGTACGTGGTGCGGGCGGCGCAGCTGCTCCTCGGCGACGAGCTGAGCGTGCTCGGCTCGATGCTGCGCATGGCCGGCGACCTCGGCGTGGACGTCGGCGGCAACGCCCTGCTGTGCTCGGCGGGCGGCGTCCCCGCCGAGCTGATGTTCAGCTTCGAGACCGGTTACCGCTCGGCCCAGTCGATCTGGGGGGCGCACGGCCGGCTCACCCTCGAACGGGCCTTCACCACCCCGACGACGCTGCGCACCGTGGCGCGCGTCGAGCGGCAGGACCACGTCGAGGAGATCACGCTGCCCGCCGACGACCAGTTCGCGGCGGCCCTGCGGGCGTTCGCCGGGTCGGTGCGCGCTCTCGGCGCCTCCGGGGACGGGGAGCACCGGCTCCGGCGGAGCCTGGACGCGCTGCTGCGGCGCGCGGTGCTGCTCGACGAGATCCGCGAGCGCGCACACGTGGTCGACGTGGACGGACCGGTGCCCGCCGGCGTCCGCTGACCCCCGGCCCGCCATCCGGAGCCCGGCGTCCGACCCGGCGCCGGGCTCCGCCGTGCCCGGCCTCCACCGTGCCCGGCCTCCGCCGCGAAGATCGGGAATTCTTTCACAGCGGGCCGCCCGGCGTATACCAACGAAAGTCATAAGGCGTATCAGAGTTGGTGATAAGCGCAGGTGAGAGTAGTTGTTAATGAGCATTTAACCGATACCCGGAACAGGCAAGGTCAACCCTGTATCGGTCACGCTCTGATCAACTGCGCCAACAGATCGCGCATGGTCAGCCGGGCGGGCGCTATGGCAAGCTGATCATATCCCCGCCCATCACACGCGCCGGCCGCCGTGCGACATCAGTGCTCTCAAGGACGACGAATGACGGGGAAGGATGGTGTGGAACGGGGTGTGGCCCAAGAAGCTGGTCGAACGCACCGAAGAGATCTCCTGCCTGGAGCGGCTGCACCGCGAATGCGCGGCGGGGAGGGGTGGAATCGTCCTCGTCGGCGGCTCCGCCACCAGCGGCAAGTCCGCTCTGCTGCAGGGGTTCTCGGACCATGTCACGGGCGCGGGGGGCGTCGTACTGGCGGCCACGGCCGCACCCGCGGAACAGGCGCTCCCGCTGGGCGTGGCGGTCCAGGTCCTGACCGCCGCGCAATTGCCCGGCAGCAATACCGAGCAGATCAGTGAATTACTCGACGCCGGCGCGCTGACATTTGCCGCGCCGGACTCCGCCACCGCGGGCGCGACCATACATATCCTGCACGAAATGTGCAAGACGCTGTTCGAGCTATCCGAGCAGAGTCCGCTTGTGGTCGCCGTCGACGACGTCCATTACAGCGACCCGCTGTCCCTGCAGTTCCTGCTCTACCTGGCCCGGCGGCTGCGGCCGAATCGTGTTCTGCTCGTGCTGGCGGAGCGGCCGGCATTCCAGCCGGAGTACGCCCGGTTCCGCGCCGAGCTGCTCCGCCAGCCCCGCTGCCGGCAGCTCCGGCTCGGGCCGCTCTCGGTCGCGGGGGTGGCCGAGCTGCTGGCCGCCGAGCTGGGCACGGCCGACGCGCGCGAGGCGGCCCCCCGCCACCACCGGATGAGCGGCGGCAGCCCGCTGCTGGCGGGCGCCCTGATCGAGGACCTGCGCGCCGCCGGCGCGGGCCGCGAGCCGGTGCCGGGCATCGCCTTCGGCCAGGCGGTGTCGAGCTGCCTGTACCGGTGCGAGCCCGAGGCGCTGCGGGTCGCGCCGGCGCTCGCCGTGCTGGACGACCTCGCCTCCCCCGCCGTCCTCGCCGAGATGCTCTCCCTCACCGTGGAGCTGACGACCCGGGTGCTGGACGGGCTGACCGCGGTCGGCCTCCTGGCGGACGGCCGGTACCGCCACCCGGCCGTCCGCGCCGCGGTGCTCGACGCCGTTCCGACATCGGAACGCGCCAATCTGCACGACCTGGCCGCCACCGTGCTGCACGCCCACGGGGCGGCGGCGATGCCGCTCGCCCGGCATCTGGTCGCCGCCGGACGGGCCGACCGCCCGTGGACGGTCGCCGTGCTGCGGGAGGCCGCCGACCAGGCGCTCGCGTCGGGCGAGGTGGAGACCGCCGTCCGCTGCCTGACGCTGGCCGTGAAGTCGTGCGCCGACCCGAGGGAGCGGGCGGCGGTCGCGATGGCGCTGCTCAAGGCCAGGTGGCAGGCGAACCCGCTGGCCGCGTCCCGGCACCTGCCGGAGCTGGTCGCGGCCGCGCAGGCCGGGCTGCTGGACCGGCACGACGCGTCCGCGCTGACCGGGTTCCTGCTCTGGCAGGGCCGCGACGACATGGCGCTGGAGATCCTCGACCACCTCGACCAGACCGCGCCCGACGAGAGCCAGCTCCCGGACGCGGCGGCGCTGCGGGAGCGGGAGCTGACGCGGCTCTGGCTCGGCTTCGCCCGCCCCGAGCTGTGGGGCCGGCCGCGGCCGGAGCCGGTGGAGCCCGGCACCGGGCCGATCAGCCGGACCCGCTGGCACCGGCTGGCGCTGCTCCTCGACCGGATGATGGCGCAGGCCGAGGGCGACGACACCCTCAGCCGGGCGGAGCAGGTGCTGCAGGGCGCGCGGCTCGGCTCCGACTCGATGTCGATGATCCTGGTCTCGCTCAGCGCCCTCGTCTACGCCGACCGCCTCACCGAGGCGGCCCACTGGTGCGACGCGCTGCACCGGCAGGCCGCGGACCGGGGCGCCCCCGCCTGGCAGGCGCTGTTCGCCGCGGTGCGCGCCAACATCCTGCTCCGGCAGGGCAAGCCGGCCGAGGCCGAGGAGCCGGCCCGCGCCGCGCTGACCCTGATGTCGCCGGAGAGCTGGGGGGTGGCCGTCGGCGCGCCGATCGCCAACATGGTGCTCGTCGCGACCGCGCTCGGCAGGTACGACGAGGCGCTGGAGCATCTGAACACGCCGGTGCCGAGCGCCGCGTTCGCGACGATCGGCGGGCTGTACCACCTGGCGGCGCGGGGCCGCTACCACATGGCGGTGGCCCGGCCGCGCGCCGCGCTCGACGACTTCTGGGCGTGCGGCGACCTGATGCGCAAGTGGGACCTGGACCTGCCCGCCCTCGTCCCGTGGCGCACCGACCTCGCCGAGGCCTACCTCATGCTCGGCGAGCACACGCGGGCGCGCGACCTGGTCGAGGAGGAGCTGGCCCGGCTCGGCCACGCCCGGTCCAGCACCCGGGCCCGGTCGCTGCGGCTGCTCGCCGCGGTGAGCGACCTGCGCGAGCGGCCGGCGCTGCTACGCGAGGCCATCGACATCCTGCTGGAGCAGGACGGCGGGTTCGAGCTGGCCCGGGCCCGCGCCGAGCTCGGGCGGGCGCTGTTCATGCTCGGGGACGAGACGCAGGCCCGCGCGGAGGCCCGCACCGCCTACCGGCTCGCCGACCGCGCCGGGATGGACCTGCCGAAGGGCATCCTGCCGCAGGAGATCACCGGGGCGGCCCGCGCGTCCGGCGGCGCGGAGGCGCCCACCGCCGGCCTGATCGGCAAGCTCAGCGACGCGGAGCTGCGGGTCGCGGCGCTGGCCTCCCAGGGGCACACCAACCGGCAGATCGCCGGCAAGCTGTTCATCACCGTCAGCACCGTCGAGCAGCACCTGACCCGCGTCTACCGCAAGCTCAACGTGCGGCGCCGCGCGGACCTCCCGCTGGAGCTGCCGTGCCACGGGGACCGGCTGACGACCGGCTCCGGCTGCTGACCGGAGGCCGCTGACCTAGGGCCGCCGGCCGGCGCGGGCGCGTGCCCGCCAAAGGTGAAAGCTTTTCCTATATCGCGCGGACCGGCGGGAATTCGCGCCACGGCCGCCCGGAAATTCCCACCGCCCGGTTGCCGGACGGATTTCCGAGGCGGGGTTTCGGGCCGGGTTTCCGGGCCCGGGAAGTTGAACACTCGACAACTTTTCCGGTGCCCGGCCCGCGTCCGTTGCGGGCCTCACAACCCGCGCGTCAGCGAGTATTCTGTCGGCGGAGTTCCGTTCCGGTTTCCGGATCGTCGTGGGGGCGTCGGCGAAGGGGGCCTGACACTGTGGACGATGAACCGATCAAGGTGCTGCTGGTGGACGACGAGCCCATGGTGTGCGCCCACCTGCGGACCATTCTCGGCGCCACCGGCGACATCGACGTCGTCGGCGAGGCCCACGACGGGGCCGAGGCGGTGGAGGCGGCGCTGCGGCTGCGGCCCGACGTCATCCTGATGGACCTGCGGATGCCGGGCGTGGACGGGCTGGCCGCGATCGAGCGCATCGCGGGCTCGGCCGACCGGCCCGCGATCGTCGCGCTGACGACCTTCGACGCCGACGACCACGTGCTGCGCGCGCTGGGCGCGGGCGCCTCGGGCTTCCTGCTGAAGTCCACCCCGCCGGAGGACCTGGTCGGCCTGGTGCGGGTGGCCGCCGACGGCCACACCGTGATGTCCCAGCCGGTCGCCCGCCAGCTGCTGGTGTCGGCCGACGCGCGGCGGCGCGCCGAGCACGGCCGGGCCCGGCTGATCGGCCGGCTGACCGAGCGGGAGACCGAGGTGCTGAAATGCCTCGGCCACGGCATGTCCAACGTCCAGATCGCCCGGCGCCTGCACCTCACCGAGGGGACCGTGAAGGGATACGTCTCCCGGCTGCTGGTGAAGCTCGACTGCGCGAACCGCACCCAGGCCGGATTGCTCGCCTATGAGGCCGGCCTGCTGAACAACTGACGCGGTACGACAGTTCCGGCGACCATTCCGCCGCGCGGTACCCGCCCCTCGGATAATTCGTGCACCGCACCTGCGTTTTTCCGGTTTCCGTGGCGCCGCGGGTCGCGCGCAGCGGATTTCCACGGTGCCCGGCAATGCGATGGGGCGAATTCGTCGGCGCGCGGGTTCCGGCGCCGTTCCGGGCCGCCGCCGGCGGCGCGGGGTGATGACGGAAGTAGCGTTTGAAACGGCGCGCCTGCTACCTTCGTGCGGTCTCCCCCCGGTGGGGGTTGAGGCGGGTTCACCCCGGGTGCCAGGGTGCGTACTGTTGTCGGGTGTGATCACGCGAGCTTCGTCGGTCTTCCGGGCGGCCGGTCCGCGCCGTGCGCGCGGCCGCGGGGGGACGACCCGATTCCCGGATGCGGAGAGCCGGTGGCATGGGCGCTAGCACGATCAGGGTCGTCGTGGTGGACGACGAGCCGATGGTGTGCGCGCACCTGCGCACGATCCTCAACGCCGCCGACGACATCGAGGTGGTGGACGAGGCCTACGACGGCGCCGCCGCGGTCGAGACCGTCGTCCGGCACCGTCCGGACGTGGTCCTCATGGACCTGCGGATGCCGGGCGTGGACGGGCTGACCGCCATCCGCCGGCTGGCCGAGTTCCGGGAGCCGCCCGTCACGGTCGCGCTGACCACCTTCGACGCCGACGAGTACGTGATCAAGGCGCTGCGCGCCGGCGCCGCGGGCTTCCTGCTGAAGTCGACACCGCCCGGCGACCTGGTGAACCTCGTGCGGGTCGCCGCCGACGGGCACACCGTCCTGTCGCCGGTGGCCGCGCAGCGGCTGCTGGCGGGGGCCGCCGACCGCGAGTCGGACCGCGCCCGGCGGACGGCCCGGTTCGAGCAGCTCACCGAGCGCGAACTGCAGGTGCTCGCCTGCCTGGGCGAGGGCATGTCGAACGCCCAGATCGCGCGGCGGCTGCACCTCACCGAGTCCACGGTGAAGGGCTACGTCTCGCGCATGCTGGTCAAGCTGGGCTGCGACAACCGCACCCAGGCCGGGCTGCTGGCCTACGAGGCCGGGCTGGGCACGTCCTGACCGGCACCGGCACGGCGACCGGCGACCGACGCGGCAACTGACACAGGTCTCACGCACGCACGACTTTCGTAGGCAGCCGACGCGCTCGCCCGTTCCGTACCGTGGTCGTGTGCGAAGCCTCCCGCGACTTCGGTCCGGCCTCGCCCGCGACGTGACGCTCGACGTCCTGGTGGTGCTGACGGCGGTCGGCGCGTCCCTGAGCGCGGCCCTGGACGGCCAGTCGGTCCTGCGCCCGTTCGGCGGCGCGACGGCCGGCGTGCTGGTGCTGGCCGCCCTGTCCCTGGCCGTCCGGCGGCGGGCGCCCGTCACCGTCGCCTGGATCAGCGCCGCCCTGGCGGGCGCGCTGCTGGCCGTCGAGTACGCCGCGCCGGGCACCCTGCTGCACACCGGCGGCCGCATCGACGCCGGGCGGATCCTCTGGTGGACGCCGACCGCGCCGTTCGCCGCCTACGCGGTGATGGCCTTCCCCGCGTCCGGCCGCCCGGCGTGGACGCGCTGGCCGCCGGTGGTCGCGCTGGTCGTGCTCGTCTCGCTCACCCCCGAGGTGCTGCCGCGCGAGTCGCTGCACGAGATCGCGGGCCAGGACACCGGCACCGGCGGCGTGATGATCTCGCGCAGCCTGTTCGCGGTCATCGCCGGCGCCCTGCTCGGCATGTACGTCCAGCAGCGGCGGCGCGTCGTGCAGGGGCTGCAGGAGCGGGCCGAGCGCGCCGAGCACGAGCAGTTCCTGCTCGCCGAGCAGGCCCGCGCCGAGGAGCGGGCCCGGCTGGCCGCCGAGATGCACGACGTGGTCGCGCACCGGGTGACGCTCATGGTGCTCCAGGCGGGCGTGCTGCGCGTGCACGCGCCCGACGAGGCCACCCGCCAGGCCGCCGAGGAGCTGCGCGCCACCGGCTGCCAGGCCCTGGAGGAGCTGCGGGACGTCATCGGGCTGCTGCGCCGCGCCATGGACGGCGACGACGCCGATGGCGACGACCACGCGCCGCTGCCGGACCTGTCCGCGCTGATCAGCGAGTCGAACTCGGTGGGGGTCGCGACGGAGCTGGTCGAGGTCGGGGACGCGCCGCTCGCCTCCCCGGTGGTCGGCCGCACCGCCTACCGGATCGTCCAGGAGGCGCTGACCAACGTGCGCAAGCACGCGCCGGGCGCGCAGGCGCGGGTCGAGGTCCGGTACCGGGCCGACGGCGTGCGGTTGCGGGTCCGCAACTCCCCGCCCACGGCGCCGCCCGACGCCGACCTGGTGAACAGCGGCTCCGGCACCGGGCTGGAGGGCCTGCGGCAGCGCGTGGAGCTGATCGGCGGCGCCTTCGCGTCGGGCGGGGAGCCGGGCGGCGGGTTCGCGGTCGAGGTGTCGCTGCCCGCCTACATCCCCACCAACGACCCCGCGCCCACGCCCCGCTGAGACGGGGGCTCGCCTTCGAGCAGCCGCAGCTTGAAACCCCGCCTAGAGTCCTGCCGCGCCGGTCATTCGCGGCGCCCGTAGACCGCCACCGCGGGCGGGCAGAAGAGCAGGAAGATCACAGCGCACCAGATCAGCGTGGTGGTGACGGCGCCGCCGGCGGGGGTTCCGTTGAGTAGGGCCCGGCAAGCGTCCATGGCGGCGGTCACCGGGTTGACGTCCACCCAGGCCCGCAGCCATCCGGGGAGGGTGGCGGTGCGCGCGGCGAGGCTGGTGCCGAGCTGGAGCGGCAGGAAGGTCAGGAAGCTGAAGGCCATGACCGCCTCCGTGCTCCTCACCAGGACGCCGATGAGCACGGTGACCCAGCTGACGCAGAACCCGAACAGGACGGCGAGGCCGACGGCGGCGAGCGCGGCCGGGACGCCGCCCCCGGCGCGGAAGCCGAGGACCGTCCCGAGGACGAACAGCAGGACGACCGCGGCCAGGCAGCGGACGATGTCGGCGAGCACGGAGCCGAGCAGGGGCGCCAGGCGGCTGATGGGCAGGCTCCGGAAGCGGTCGGTGACGCCGTTCTTGAGGTCGGCGTTGATGCTCGCGCCGGTCGAGATGAGCCCGGTCAGCCCGGCGCCCATGACGAGGATGCCGGGGAACAGGTACTGCAGATAGGCGCCGGTCGACCCGGCCACCTCCCCGCCGAAGAGATAGAGGAAGAGGACCAGGAATAGCGCGGGCGTGACCACGCCGTTGACGAGGGTGGCCGGGTTGCGGGACGTCTTGGCCAGGCTGCGGCCGGCGAGGACGAGGCTGTGCCGGAGCCAGCGCGGCGACCAGGCCGCGCGCGGGGCGGCGGCGGGGGCGGTGGTCATCATCAGGCCCTTTGCTGGGAGCGGACGGTTTCGGCGGGGTCTGCTTCCTGCGCGGTGGTCAGGGCGAGGAACGCCTCGTCCAGGCTGGGCAGGCGCAGCGAGAGTTCGCTGACGTCCACGGCCTCCCCGCGCAGCCGGGCGACGATCTCGAAGAAGTCGTCGTCCCCGGACACCGGGACGGAGAGTTCACGCCGGTTGGCGCGCAGCGCGGGCCGGTCGGCGACGGCGGCGAGGACGGCGGCGGCGCGCTCCGCGTCGCCGGGGTCGGCGACGCGGAGGCTGACGGTGTGGCCGCCCACCCGCTGCTTGAGCTCCTCCGGCGTCCCGGCGGCGATGACCCGCCCGCGGTCGATGACGGCGACCGCGTCGGCGAGGGCGTCCGCCTCCTCCAGGTACTGGGTGGTCAGCAGGATCGTGACCCCGTCGGCGCCGAGGCTCTGGATCATCTGCCACAGCTCGCCGCGCTTGCCGGGGTCGAGGCCGACGGAGGGCTCGTCCAGGAACACCACCTCGGGGCGGCCCACCAGGCTCGCCGCGAGGTCGAGGCGGCGGCGCATGCCGCCGGAGTAGGCGGCGACGCGCCGGTCGGCGGCCTCGGTGAGGCCGAACCGGTCCAGCAGCTCGTCGGCCCGGCGGACGGCGTCGCGGCGGGTCAGGTCGAGCAGCCGGCCGATCATGACGAGGTTCGCCCGGCCGCCGAGCTCCTCGTCGACGCTCGTGTGCTGGCCGGACAGCGCGATGCGCCGGCGCACCCGCCCCGGCTGCCGCGCCACGTCGTACCCGGCGACGCGGGCGGTCCCGCCGTCCGGCCTGAGCAGGGTGGCGAGGACGCGGATCAGCGTCGTCTTCCCTGCGCCATTGGGCCCCAGCAGGCCGAGTATCCGCCCTCGGGGGAGGGCGAGGTCGACGCCGTCGAGTGCGGTGGTGCGACCGAAGCGCTTGGTGAGGCCGGACGCCTCCAGGCCGTGGTCGGTCACGGCGGTCCCTTCGTCTGCGGAGTGGAGTACAGCCAACATTCAGATGTTCACATCATCTGGATGGTGAGAGTATGCTGATCGCCGTGAGGAACGCAAAGGGGGCCCGATGGTCCGGCTGACCCGGGCGCAGCAGCAGGCCCGGACGCGCGCCGCCGTGCTCGCGGCGGCGGTGGCGGAGTTCACCGAGCACGGCTTCGCCGCCGCCAAGGTCGACCGCATCGCCGCCCGCGCCGAACTGACGCGCGGCGCCGTGTACTCGAACTTTCCGAGCAAGCGGTCGCTGTACCTGGCGGTGCTGCTCGATTCCGTCGAGCGCGAGGCCGCGTCCGGTGCGTCACCGGCGGGCTCGGCCCAGCCGCTCGACCTGCCGGACGGGGCTGAAGCCTTCGCGCGCGCCTGGCTCGAACGGCTGCCGCTCGCGGGCGACACGCCCGACGCCGGAAAGGTGCGGTCGCGGTCGCTGACCGGAGTGTTCGAGGACGATCCGGGCCGCACCGCCATGGCCGGGCTCGCCAGGCTGGACGGTCTGCTGGTGGCGCTCGCCCTGGAGTCGTGCCGGGCACCGCGTCCGGGCCGGCGGGTGCGGCTGGCGGAGCTGGTGCTGACGCTGCTGCACGGGGCGGGGCATCTCGCCGAGACGGCACCCGGCTTCGGCGACCCGTTCGACGTGGCCCGCGCCTGCCGGCAGCTCGCCGACCATGCGGCGGACGACGCCTGGGACCCGCCGCACCTCCCGTACGTCGCCGCGCCGAGCCTGTGCCGCGACCCCTGGACGCCGCCCGGCGAGCTGACGGACGCCCTCACCGGCCAGGCCGTGGGCTTCGGCGACGACGGGGTCATCGTGGTCCTCGGGACGAACCGCCTCGGCGCGGCGGAGGAGGCCGTGCGCGCGGCCCGGCCGGGAGAAGCCGTCACCGTGGCGGTGGTGACGGACGACCCGGCCGAGATCGGGGCGCTCGTCCGGCTGCGGATCACCGACCTCGCCGCATGCCTGCGGCGGGCCTTCGGGTCGGATGCCGGTCTGCCGCTGCGGCTCGTCCTCGACGACGGGGCCGCACTCGCGACCGCCGTCGGCGCGGGGATGGCGGCAGACACCGAGTCCGCCGTGCGCGTCCAGGACGGGACGATCACCGCGCGGGCCACCGGGAGGGGCGCCGCGTACGCCGTGGCGACCGCCCCGTCCCTCACCGAGCGGCGCACCGGATCGGACGAGGCATGACGGGGTCCGCCGAATCGGCCATGCTGCACGTCCTCCGCTGCATCGGACACGCCGAGCTGCCCCGCGTCGCCGACGCCGCCGGCCTTCCCGACCTCGACGCGGAGTCCCACCTAATCGACCTCGCCGCGGCGGGGCTGGTGACGCGCACGTCCGGGGCATGGGGGCTCACCGAGGCCGGCCGCGACGAGGACGCCCGGCGCACCGCCCGCGAACTCGACGCCGGCGGCGCCCGGGGCGCGCTGACCGCCGCCTACGAGAAGTTCATGGCCCTGAACCCGGAACTGCTGGACCTGTGCTCGGCCTGGCAGCTGCGCACCGTGGACGGCGTGGCGGCGCCGAACGACCACTCCGACTCGTCCTACGACGCCCGCGTCCTGGACAGGTTCGCCGACCTGGACCGGCGCGCCGAGGCCGTCATCGCGGACCTGGCCGCCGCGCTCCCCCGCTTCGGGCGGTACCGGGCCCGGCTCAGCGCCGCGCTCGACCGCGCCCGCGCCGGCGCGCTGGAGCACCTGGCCGACAGCATGACCTCGTACCACACCGTGTGGTTCCAGCTCCACGAGGACCTGCTCGCCACCCTCGGCATCCCCCGCGCGTGGACCGCCGCCCGATGACCTGGATCCACCCGCTCGCCCCGGATACCGGCGAGCCTGCGGACGTCCTCGGCGGCAAGGGCCACGGTCTCGTCGTGCTGCGGCGCCTCGGCCTGCCCGTGCCGCCGGGGTTCGTCATCGGCACCCGCGCCTGCCGCGCCTTCCTCCGCGACGGGCGCTTCCCGGACGGCCTGGACGCCGAACTCGCCGCCGCCGTCCGCGCGCTGGAGGACGCCACCGGACGGCGCTTCAGGTCCGGCGGCGGGCGGCCGCTGGCGGTGGCGGTCCGGTCGGGCGCCGCCGTGTCGATGCCCGGCATGATGGACACCGTGCTCAACCTCGGCCTCACCGCCGAGGCGACCGCCGCGCTGGCCGCCGAGACCGGCGACCCTGACTTCGCACACGAGACGCGCCGCCGCTTCCTCGACGGCTTCCCGGCCGCGTCCGTCCCCGACGACGCGATGGGCCAGTTGCACGCTGCGGTGCGGGCGGTGTTCGCGTCCTGGCACAGCCCACGCGCCACCACCTACCGCGAGCTGAACGGCATCCCGCACGACCTCGGGACGGCCGTGATCGTGCAGGCGATGGTGTTCGGCAACCGCGACGAGCACAGCGGCAGCGGGGTCGCCTTCAGCCGCGACCCGAACACCGGCGCCAAGGCCCCGTACGGTGACGTCCTGTTCGGACGGCAGGGCGACGACGTGGTCTCCGGCCGCTCCACCACCCGGCCCCTATCCGACCTCACCGGCCGCGAACCGGCGGTATGGGAGCGACTCGTCGCCGCCCTGCACCGCCTCGAACGGCATTACCGCGACGCCTGCCACGTCGAGTTCACGTTCGAGGCGGGCGACCTTTGGTTCCTCCAGGTGCGTCCCGGCGGCCTCACCGGCCGCGCCGCCGTCCGCACCGCCGTGGACCTCACCGACGACCGACTCATAGACCGTCGCACGGCCCTCCGCCGGATCTCCCTCCGACACCTGCAAGACGCCCGGACGCCGCGCATCGACCCCGGTGACGGGATCGACCTCCTCACCCGCGGCCGAGGCGCATGCCCCGGCGTCGTGTCAGGTCGCATCGCGGTCACCGCCGATCAGGCCGCCCGCATGGCCGCCGACGGGCCGGTAGTCCTCGTCCGTCCGGTCACCTCGCCGCTCGACATGCACGGCCTGGCCGCAGCCGCCGGGGTGGCCACGAGCCGCGGCGGGCCCACCAGCCACGCCGCCGTCGTCGCCCGAGCCATGGGCAAGCCCGCGGTCGTGGAAGCGGCCGACCTCACCGTCGACCCGGCAGCAGACCACGTCCGCATTGGCGAACGTGTCGTCCCTTCAGGCACGCTCATCACCATCGACGGCACCGGCGGCGAGATCGCCCTCGGGAACCCCCGCATCACCACCGGAACCGCCGACGTCCATCTGCACCGCCTGCTCGCCTGGGCGGACGAGGTCTCCGGCGACCGCTCGCAACGCTCCGGCCAGGAACGCCTAAGAGCGGCCCACGCCCGTCTGTGAGCCCCGCGTCCTACGGGGTGTTGCGCAGGAAGTCCGTGACGACGCGGTTGAACTCGTCGGCGTGCTCGATCATCGCCCAGTGCCCGCAGCGGTTGATCAGGACGAGACGGCTGTCCGGGATGTTCGCCAGCAGGTACAGGGAGTTCTCGAACGGCACCACGCGATCGTCCCGGCCGTGGATGAGGAGCGTGGGGACCTTGATGCCGGGCAGCAGCTCCGGCTTGACCCACACCGGCAGCGGCGCGCCCTTCGGCAGGCCGTCGACGTAGTTGCGCAGGTGCTCGGGACGGGCGAGCGCCGCGTCCGAGCGGGCCTGGCACAGTTCCGGCGTGGCGAACGCGGCCTTGTCGAAGCACATGATCTCGACGAGCCGGCGCATGTTCTCCGGGGTCGGCTCCCGGTAGGTCTCGATGAGGACCTTCAGCCCCTCCGACGGGCCGCCGCCGGGCGCGAACAGCGCGGGGACCCGTCCCACCGGCGGTCCCATGGTGACCAGGTGGGTGATCCGGTCCGGGTGCTCGGTGGCGAGCCGGAGCGAGGTCTGCCCGCCCATCGAGTTGCCGACGAACGCGGCCTTCGCGATGCCGAGCGCGTCCAGGAACTGGACCGCGGCCTCGACGTGGTCGAGGCGGTCGACGGTCGCGGCGTCCGAGTCGCCCCAGCCGGGCATGTCCACCGCGTACACGTGGAAGTGCTCGGCCAGCGCCTCGATGTTGGCGGAGAAGTTGCTCCAGCCCGTGGCGCCGGGGCCGCTGCCGTGCAGCAGGACGACCGGGTGCCCGGCGCCCGCCTCGTAGTAGCGCAGCTTCCAGTCCTTGGTCTGGACGGTGCGGGCCGTGTCGGCCTGGGTGAGCGGCATCAGTGCGCGTCCTTTCCGGAGAGCAGGCCGGCGACGACCTCCGGCGGTCGGTGGCCCCAGCTGTGCAGCCGGTCCAGCGTCTTGACCTGCCAGGTCTCGTCGTCGACGAGCAGGCCGCCCCAGCCGTACTCCACGCTGAAGCCGGACGGCGTCTGGACGTAGAAGCTGAACATGTGGTCGTTCGGGTGCATGCCCAGCGTCATCTCGAAGGGCTGCCCGGCGTCCATGCAGCGGTCGTAGGCGGTGCCGACGTCGCGGATGTCGGTGACCTCGACCATGAAGTGGTGCGTCCGCTTCGGGTGCGGCATGTCCCCGAACGCCACGGAGTGGTGGCGCGGGTTGCAGCGCAGGAAGATCAGGTCGGCGACGACGCCCGGCGCGAGCTCCTCCACGATGGTGTCGGAGATGCGGAAGCCGAGGAGGCCCTCGTAGAACGCCAGGTAGGTCTCGCGCGCGACGCCCTTGGACAGCAGCACCTGGTGGCCCGCGCCGCCGTCGCCGGTGACGAACCCGCCGAGCAGCACGTCCGAGCGGAACGGAGTGCCGGCGTCGGCGAACCCCGTGACGAGCTCGACGCGGTTGCCCATCGGGTCGGCGGTCACCAGGATGCGGTCGACCTTGCGGGACGCGGCGAGCGCGGCGCCGCCCTCCTCGACCTCGACTCCCGCGGCCGCGAGCCGGGCGGCGATCGCGTCGAGCGCCGCGTCGCTCTCGACCTCGTAGCCGCTGGCCGCCAGATCGTCGGCGGGGCCCTGCCGGACGAGCCAGCGGTGGACCTTCTCGTCGGTCCGGAAGGCGACGGCGTCGGCGGTCTTGTCCGCGAGCTGCATGCCCAGCAGCTCGACGGCGAAATGCTCCCAGTCGCCGAGGCTGCTCGCCTCGTAGACGACGTACGCGAGCTCCTTGACTCCCGTCATGAGGATCAGCTCCTTGTTGTCGGCGGTCGGTCGATCAGTCGGCCAGGGCGGGGGCGGCGAGGCCGGAGACGTCGGCGGCGGCGACGAACCTGTCCGGACGCACCGCCACGGCGCGCACGCCGTACCGGGCCAGCCAGGGCAGCAGCACCTCGTAGAGGTCGACCAGCTCGTCCGGCCCCTGCGTGTAGGCGGTCTTGGGACGGATCGCCAGGTAGCGGGCGCCGAGCGCGTCCCACTCCGCCTTCTCCTCGGGCGTGAGCAGCGCGGCCGGGTCGGTGTCCGCGCCGAGCAGGACGAAGCCGTCGCCGAGCAGGTCGTCCAGGCGCGCCATCCGCCCGGTGGTGTCTCCGGTGATCGGCTGCGGGATCATGCGGCCGACGATGCTCGCGTCGCCGACCGGGCCGCGGAGCCAGCCCGCGTCGAGGACCGGCGGCGCGATCAGCGGCGGCTCGAACGGGGTGACCGTGTTCTCCGGGACCCGGTTCATCTCCTCGATCTCCGCCGGGGTCGCCTCCTGCTTGATGACCCGGCCGAGCTGGACGGCCAGCCCCGTGTAGAAGGCGGCGTTCGGGCGGCGCTCGGCCTCGTAGGTGTCCAGCCAGCCCTCGCCGAGCTCGCCCTTGAGGACGCGGGCGAGCTTCCAGCCCAGGTTGTGGGCGTCCCGCATGCCGGTCTGCATCCCGGCGCCGGCCCACGGCGGCATGAGGTGGGCGGCGTCCCCGGCGAGGAAGACCCGTCCCGCCCGCCAGGTCTCGGCCATCCGCGTGTGGTGGCGGTAGAAGGCCCACTGGTGGATCGACACGTCCTCGGTGCTGACGCCCATCGCCTTGAGCAGCGGCCAGACGTCGTCCTCGGACGCGAAGTCCGCCTCGGTCTCGTGCGGTTTGAGCGGGATCTCCCAGCGGTGGTTGCCGGCGGAGAGCGCGATGTCGACGACCGGACGCTCTTTGTCCGACCAGAACGTGAGGAAGTCGCGGTCGGGCCACCAGCGCTTGACCCGGCAGTCGATGACGATCCACTGCACGTCGAGGGTGTCGCCGAGCAGCCGGCAGCCGATCATGTCCCGGCACGCGCTGCTGCCGCCGTCGGCGGCGATCGCGTAGCGGGCGCGCACGGTGCGCGTCTCTCCCGTCGCGGCGTCCACGGCCGTCACGGTGACGCCGTCCTCGTCCTGCTCCAGCCCGGTCACCTCGACGCCGTACCGGACGTCGATCAGCTCGCCGTGCTCGTCCGCGCAGGCGCGGAGCTCGGTCTCCATGAGCGGCTGGTAGATGTTGTAGAAGCGCGGCGTCGGGCCCAGCACCGACGGCGGGTGCTCGACCCGCATGATCTCCGTGCCGTCGTAGGTCACCCAGCGCAGCGCCCGCTGCGGCTCGACCACCCGGGTGATCCGCTCGTCGATGCCGAGCCCCTGGAAGATCCGCATCGTCCAGTCGTTGATGGTCACGGCGCGGGCGCGCGGGTAGATGTCGCGGTCCCGCTCCAACGCGATGACGGAGGCTCCGTGCTTCGCCAGGGTGAGCGCGGCGGTCACACCGGTGGGGCCGTATCCGACGATCGCGACATCGGCGTCGAAATGCTGGGTCATGCGGGCTCCGAGAGGCGCGGTTTTGTACCGATCGTTCGGTACGATCGTGACCACCTTCACATGTGGACGGCCGGACGGCCAAACTTTTCCGCAGTGCAGAACAGGACAAACCGGACAGTCGCCGGGCGCATCTATGCTTCAACCCGTGGCGGACGAAAAGAACGGCAACAGTCGTGGCCGCAGGTCCCGGGAGGAGATCCTGGACGCCGCCTCCCGGATCATGGCGGAGCGCGGCTACGCCGCCACCTCGCTCTCGGTGCTGAGCCGGGAGACCGGCCTCCCGAAGAGCGCGGTCTACCACCACTTCCAGTCGAAGGCCGGGCTGCTGTCGGCGGTCATGGCGCGCGGCGCCTACGACTTCTTCTCGGCGATGCGCGAGGCGCAGGCGGGCGGCCCCGAGGGCGGCACCGCCCGCGAGCGGCTGACCTGGTACCTCCTGCGCACCGGCGAGGTCTTCACGGCCCGCGCCGACTTCCTCCGCCTGCACCTGATCCTGATCATGAGCGCGGAGGCCGCCGAGGCCGAGGTAGAGGCCATCATCGAGCAGGTGCGGCGCGACGGCCGCGCCCACATGAACACGATGATCGCCGCGTCCTTCGCCGCCGAGGGCCCCGACATCGCCCAGGCCGTCGCGGACGACCTGGACTACTTCGGCATCGCCGGGTTCGACGGCGCCTTCGTCGCCTCACAAGCCGACCCGGCCCGCGTCCTCCCCGCCCAGATGACCCTCCTAGCCGAGGCCATGGCCGCCCTCGGCGAGGCACGCGTCGCCGCGCTGCGGCTCAGCCGGCCGACATCCCCTGCTCAAGAGCCGACGCCGCACCCTTGAGCGTCGCCACCAGCCGCGGCAGGTCCTCCTTGCCGTAGCGGATGCTCGGCATGGAGACCGAAAGCCCCGCGACGGCCACCCCGTCCGGACCCCGCACCGGCACCCCGACCGCGACGAGCCCGCGCTCCGAACGCCCGTTGTTGAGCGCGAAGCCATTGCGCCGCACCCGCTCCAGCTCCGCCGCGTCGGGCCGGTCGCCGTCCCGCTCCCCGGCGTAGAGGGCCGCCAGCTCGTCCGGCCGCAGCTCGGCCAGCAGCAAGAGGCCGCCGGTGGTTTGATGCGCGGGGAAGACCATGCCCTCCCGCGAGCCGACCCGCAGCGCCTGCGACGACTCGACACTCGCGATGAACCGCGCCGTCCGTCCCGTGCGCACGGTCAGGTTGGCCGACTCGTCGAGCACGTCGACCAGCTTCCGCAGATGCGGCAACCCGGCGGCCCGCAACCGCGACGCGGCCGACGGGGAGTGCGCCGCCAACTCCAGCACAGGCCCGACCCGGTAGGACCGATCCGCGTCCTGCACGGCAAAGTCCCGGTAGACGAGCATCGCCAGCAGCCGATGCGCCGTGGACACGGCGACCCCGAGCCGCCCCGCCACCTCGGTGACGGTCATGGCCCCTTCCAACTGAAGCATCGTCGCGATCCGCAACGCGTTGTCCACACTCGCCACGGCATAAGGAGGCGGGGTCTTCAACGGCTTGTCCACGGCCCCCTCCCACACCCACGAACCGGCACAAACACCCAAATCAACCGCCATGCTACGACCCCACCCCCCCTGCTAACCCCCACCCCAAACCCCGACGGCACCACCCTCTAGCACGCGATACGCGTCAACACTGCGACTGAGCGGGCGTCGTAGGAGAGGAGCCCTTACCGAGACCGAACGTCCACCAAGACCTCCCGACAGTGCTACTCACTGGCAGTCGCTGCGCGTCGACGGTGCGGCTGAGCGAGAAGCGAAGCAGACGAGCCCTTAGCGAGAGCGCACGTCCACCAAGTCCTGCCGACAGCGCTACTCACTGGCAGTCGGTGCGCGTAGACACTGCGGCTGAGCGAGAAGGGAAGCGGGCGGGCCCGTTAGAGCGGGGCGGGCGGGCCCGTTGGAGCGGGGGGCCGGCCTGTTGGAGCGGGGCGGGCGGGCCCGTTGGAGCGGGGGGCCGGCCTGTTGGAGCGGGGCGGGCGGTCCTTGGGCGAGGTAGGCGGTGCTAGCCCACGGGGGCCGAGGGGGGCGCGGGCATTATTTTGGGACGTCTACGAGGATCTTGCCGGTGGTGCCGTTTTCTAGGGTTCGGTGGGCGTCGGGGGTGTGGGCGAGGGGGAAGCGGAGCAGCGGCAGGCCGTGCTGCTCGCCTACCGGGAGGGCGTTGTCGCGGACGGCGGCTGCGACGTCTTCGGCGGCTGCGGCGCGCGCTTCTGGGCCCGCCGTGTAGAGCACCAGGAATTGGAAGCGCGTGTTCAGCACCATGTTCTGCGCCACGTCGAGGTGCACCGGCTTGCCCCCGTCGTTGGCGTAGGTCGAGATCGTGCCGCGTGTGCGCAGGACGGCCAAGTCCAGGGCGAGGTTGGCGCCGAGCGCGACCTCGGCGACGATGTCGACGCCGTCCGGAGCGATCTCGCGGATCGCGGCGGCCGGATCGCCTTCGCGGTAGTTGACCACGTGGTGGGCGCCGGCGGCGGTGGCGAGCCGGGCCTTCTCCGGGCCGCTGACCGTGCTGATCACGATGGCGCCCGCCCAGCGGGCGAGCTGGATCACCGCGTGCCCGACTGCCCCGGCGCCGCCGGCGGCGAGCACCACGCGGCCGTTGAGCGCGCCGGGCCGCAGGCGGCGCGGGCCGTCCTCGGCCACGGTGAGCGCGCGGTGCGCTGTGAGCGCGGGGACGCCGAGCGCCGCGCCGACGTCGAAACCGACCTCGTCCGGCAGGGGGACGGCCTGCTACGCGGGCACGACGGTGAACTCGGCGGCGGTACCGGTGGGCCGTCCGGCGGCGGCCATGAACAGCCAGACCCGCTGCCCGATCCGGCTCCGGTCGACCCCGGCGCCGACGGCGTCGATCACGCCGGCTCCGTCCAGGTGAGGTGTGACCTCCGGGAACTTCAGGGGCGCGCCGGAACGGGCCTGCCAGTCGGCCGGGTTGACCCCGGAGACAGCGACCCGGACACGGACCTCGCCTGGGCCAGGCTCGGGCACATCGCGGTCGACGAGTTGGAGGACACCGGGGCCGCCGTTGGCGCGGTAGATGATCGCCTTCATGGGCCGTCCTAGCCGATCGGGACTTCGCTGGAGCGGGACTCGACGGCGTCGAGGGCGGCGCGGGTGGTCCGATCGAAGGCGATCTCACGGACCGCCATGTTGGCCTCCAGGTGCGCAGGGTCGGCCGTGCCGGGGATGAGCAGCACGTTGGGGGCGTGGTGCAGCAGCCAGGCGAGGCCGACCTGGGAGGGCGTGACGCCGAGCGACTCGGCCGCAGCGTGGACGGCCGGCTCATCGGTGACCTTGGGCAGGCCGGGAAAGGCCCCTCCGAGCGGGAAGAACGGCACCCAGGCGATGCCCTCGGACGTGCAGAGAGCCAGCATGGCCTCGTCGTCACGGGAAACGATGCTGTAGGCGTTCTGCACGCAGACGATGCCGGCCGGGAGGGCGCGGCGCAGGTTGGCGAGGCTGACGCTGCTCAGGCCGATCGCTCCGATCTTGCCCTCGTCGCGGAGGGCGATCATGACCGCGAGCTGGTCGTCGAGGGCCACCACCTGATCCCCTGTGGGACGCAGCCCGGGGCCGGTGTCGAGGCGGCGGAGGTTGACGACGGGGAGCTGCTCGTCGCCGAGGCCGCGCAGATTCTGCTCGACGCCGGCCCGCAGCTGTTCGGGCCGCTGCGCGATTCGCAGCGGTAGGCGTCCGGCCGGGTCGGGCTCGGCGCCGACCTTGGTGACGACGAGCACGCCGTCCTCTGGCCGCAGGGCTTCACGGATCACGGCGTTGGCGAAGCCGAAGCCGTAGAACTCGGCGGTGTCCATGTGGTCCACGCCCAGCTCGACCGCGCGGCGCAGCAGCGCGACGGCGTCGCCGGGGCGGTCGCGCAGGCGCTCGAGCTGGGCCGCGCCGTAGCCGACGCGGGACACGGTGCGTCCCGCGAACGAAGCAGTCGCCGTGCTGGCCTCACGTTCATCCGGTGTCTCCATGCCCTGCACCGTACGAACATCAAATGACAGATGTCAATATCTGTCACCCACACTATGTGCGGCAGCCGACAGGCTGACAGACTTTGACATCCGTCAGTCCGTTGTCGTACGTTCGCGCCCGTAGAGGGACGGGGAGATCTGATGCGCGCAGGCCCGCTCGACGCGGAGACGATCGTGTCGGCCACCGAAGAGGTGCTGCGCCGCCACGGTCCGGAGAAGACGACCGTGCTCGACGTCGCGCGGCTCCTAGGGGTGAGTCACGGCAGCGTGTACCGCCACTTCCCGTCCAAGGCGGCGCTGCGCGAGGCCGTGATCCGCCGCTGGCTCGACCGGGTGCGCGACCAGCTCACCGCGACGGTCCGGGCCTCGGGCCTGGCCCCGCCCGACCGGCTGCACCTCCTGCTCACCACCATGTTCACCACGAAGTGGACGAAGGCCCGCGAGGACCCGGAACTCTTCGCCACCTTCCGGGTGCTGGCAGCGGATCACAGCGCCGTCTCGTCCGCCCACGTCGACTTCCTGCTCGCCGAGATCCGCGCCATCATCGCCGACGGCATCACCGCCGGCACCTTCACACCCGGCGACCCGGACGGGATCGCGCGCGCCGTCCTCGATGCGACCACACGCTTCCACGACCCGACCCACGCCGCAGAGTGGCACTCCCCCGAGACTGAAGCGGAATCCGAAGCCGTGATCTCGCTCATCCTCAACGGCCTCCAAACCCGCTAGCCCCCGCACGGACCCACGAAACGGCTGGTTCCCCCGGAAGAGGTAGATCGGCGAAACCCGAGGCCGGTGAGTGCCTTGTGCCTGTGGGGCGCTTGCGAGGGGTCCGGGGGCGTTTCGGGCAGTTCGCCGTCGTTGGTGCTCACTTGCCCCCGGGCGCGTGCGAGGGGACCAGGGGCGTCTCGGGGGTCGGTTGGCCGGGGGTCGGTCGGCCGGTGGGGTTGGCCCGGTGGGGTTGGCCCGGGGGGGTTGGCCCGGGGTCGGCCAGATGGACGAGCCGCCGGGCACCCGGCTGCGCGTGGCGCTGTCCGCGCTGACGATGGC
>NZ_JBFARO010000065.1:0-43770 GCF_040677125.1 Actinomadura sp. NPDC049382 | reverse complement strand
CGCTCAGGCCGCTGCGCGGCCCCCCGCCAGGCCGCCCCGTGCGTGCGGCGTGGGCGCCGGTCACCGGACGGCCGCGCCGGGCCGCGCATCGCGACGCGTCCGCCGACCCACCCCGGCCGGCCGCCACGGGGTCGCGCCGCCACCCATCGCCCCGTGCGGACATCACCGCTTCGAAAACCTGGCTTCCAGGTGACATCCGATGGCTTTTTTTTGAGAGGTCCCGGCACTGGCCGTGATGGCCACGCAAGCACCTGCCAGGCCACTCGCGCCGAGGAGAGCCGCAAACTGCTCCCAAGTTGGTGCACCCGCATACCCGGCCGCCGCTGACAAAGCTGTGCCTATGGAAGTGAGCACAGCCAGGAAAGCCGCAGGCCAGCGGTTCGCGCCCTGCCGCTTCGGTGACTGCTGCTCTGCCATGACATCAACTCCAGGGCCGGGCACAAGAGACCCGGACATGTGCACTCTAAATCTACGACGTCCGTTCCTCCAGTGCCGTTCCCGCGGAGCTGCAGTGCCTCCGGCGGGGGCCTCTGACTCTGGGAAGCTCAGCTCGTCCCGTGACGGTTGTTGGTGGCTTGGGGATGCCTGAGCTTCCCGTCTGCCGTCGCCCCGATCGGAGATCTACCAGACCAGGGCCAGGGCGTGAAGGTCGTTCGTCCAGTTGGGCGCTCCACCTTCACGCCCTGGCCCTGGCCCGGCAGCGCGGAGCGCGGGACGACGGCAGACGGGAAGCTCAGGCGGGGCGTGGTGTGCGTTCGGCACGGCGCCAAGTGTGCAGGTCGTACGCGTGAGCAGCGGGCCATAAGCGGGCCATTAAGGACGGTGATCAAGTGGCAACAGCGGTCACTTGTGGACCATCGATTGCCCAGGTCAGAGCCCCGATCGGGGGTGATCTCGCAGATTTGCAAGCCGGGTGTCAGGGGTTCGAATCCCCTAGGCTCCACCAGCCAAAAGCCCAGGTCAGAACCGAAGTTCCGACCTGGGCTCTTGCGTCTCACGACCTCTTCTTCCGCTTCCGTGCCCGTTGCGTGCCCGATCGCTTCTTCCCCTTGAGTTCGGCCTTGGCCAGCGCACTCAAGGTGTCGGCGATCTCCCGGTGCCGCTCGTCCGTCGCGTGCAGGTAGATCATGGCCGCGCGGTCGCTGGCATGGCCCATGCGTTCCTTGAGTTCTGGGAGCGTCGCCCCAGCGATCGCGGCGAGGGTGTTCCCCGTGTGCCGCAGGTCGTGGAAGCGCACACCCTCGAGCCCCGCCTTGTCCAAGGCCCGCACCCAGTTGCGCCGGAGTTCGCCCGCCGGAGCAGCGCGCCTTTACCGCCGACGAAGATGAGCCCTTTGTCGCCGTCATGGGCGAACGTCTTGACGTGCTCCTTCAGTTCAGGGAGCACGATTGCCGGAATCGGAACCGTCCGCGCGCCCGCCTCAGTCTTCGGAGGCCCGAAGTGGAGAGGCTTACCCGTCACCTCCACCAACGTCCGCTCAACTCTCACGGTGCGAGCCTTGAGATCGACGTCCTTTCGTCGCAGCGCCACGGCCTCACCCCAACGCAGGTTCGTGAAGGTCGCGAGCAGGACGAGCGCCCGGTAACGATGGTCGATCGCCTCGGCCAGTGCGAACACTTCGGAGATGCTCAGGACGGGCCGCTCTGGCGAGTTCTCGGCCCCGCCACCCTAGACCGTGCAGGGGTTCCGCTTGATCATGCCGTCACTCACCGCCGTGTTCATGATGGCCTTGAGCAGCCGATACGCCTTGGCCACCGCGACGCCTCCGCCCCGTCCGCCAAGCGCCGGCGGTCACGGGGGCCGCGCCGCCGCACACGAGCATCGCCAGAGCAGCGGCCTTGTACTCCGCACCACCTATCGCCATCGTGTGACACATGGCCCAAGAAGATCGCCAACGCCGACCGCGCGAACTGCGTGACGCAGAGGAAGAGACGTTCACGGGTGTTCTCCGACGCATGACACGACGTCCGCCCCTAGCGATCAAAGTAGGCATCGTCATGGCGACCACCACAGCGATCGGAGTGGCCGTCTTTGACTCATCACTCGAAGCTGCCCCCGGGTTTCTCATCGGGGTCCCTTGGATGGCATGGCTGATCCATCGACATCGGTAGCAAAATCTCCGGTGAGTGCTTCCCCAACCGAGAGCCTCTGGCGGGGGCACACGGTCGCCGCGGGGTTGAGGTAGGAAGCCCGAGCAAGAGGCCGTGTCATTCGTGAGGTCAGCTATGCGGGTCTTCCTGCTTCTGGGCCAGAGGGGCAGATCGGTGCTTGCCTCGATCCCTTGCCTTCCAGAGCGGCCGTGTCTTCAGCATGATCGACGTCAGCCAAAGCAGCGCGCTGATTGTCATCGTCAGGGACGATGCCGGCGTAAAGGGCACACTCAAAAAGACGATCATGCTGAAAAAGAACAAGAACCACAAGCCGGCAATGATCTGGAGCAGGGGTTCCGGAAGCTTCCCGCGGGTCCAGACGAGCCTCGACCTGTACAGCTTCAGCACGCCCGCAACAACCGCCACCGCCCCGATTACCCCTGTCAAGGCGATTTGCAGACCAGCCCACATCGCGGACCTCCCTGAGCTCCCACAAGAGTAACGTGCCCGTTGCGTGCCCGATGTGAGGGGGCGACGGGGACTCGCAGTCATTTGCGGAGTGATGCGCCGAGTATGCCCAGGTCAGGGGATCGGCAGGTCAGCGGCGGTGCTGGTGATCGTTGATCTAGGGAAGTGACTTCCCAAGCTGACAGCACCGACCCGAGGAACCGTGATCCGGAACATATGCGGAACGGTGGAGTAGGGGACGAGGGCGAGCGACCGCCCGCACACAGGTCAGACGGGGTCGCGAGGTCGATCAGATACGCGCCCTCCGGAGCCGTGTGCCTACTCACGAAGGCCGAACCCCTAATCAGCGCTAGCGATTTACGGGCCGGGACTGCGCGTCAAGTGGTGCCAGTCATGGTTGCAACCCTCCGTGCAGTAGCGTGCCCGACGCCGCTCATCAGCGATGCTCAGCAGTGCGACAAGCAACCGGAACGACTTAAGTCGTTCATCTTCGGGCAAGTTAACGATCTTCGCGAGCTGTCCTCTCAGCTGGCCGCGTCTGATCAGCACGGCCGGAGTGTGAGTCGGCCGGATGCCAGCGCGGCGAATGCTCTCCTCGGCGTCATCGCTGGTCGCGCCAGCTTGTGTGCAGAACGCAGCGAGCTTCCATAGGGCGTTGTACTGCCGCTCACTCGTCAAGGCTTTGAACCAGGCGATGCCATCGGCAGCCGGCCGGAGTCCTTGGGCGAGTTCGTTAAGGACGACCGTAGTCTCGTCCATACCGACCACCTCCATGAGTCGTCCAGCCAGCCAAGGCTCGAGGCCCATCGAATCAGATCGCTTCCGTGCCCGTTGCGTGCCCGATCGCAGGGGGGAACCGCGGGGAATCACGGCCGCTCACGGGGACGTTCCCGAGATGCGTCAGGTCAGAACCAATGTTCCGACCTGGGCTTTTGTGTCTTACGATCTTCTCTTCCGCTTCCGTGCCCGGTCGTATGCCGGGCTTGCGTTCGGTCTTGGCGATCGCGCTCGGGGTGTCGGTGATCTCCTGATGCCGCTTGCCCGGCGGGTGTGGGCAGACCATGGCCGTGCGGTCACTCGCGTGGCCCATGCGTTGCTGAGTTCGGAGAGCGTGGCTCCGGCGATTGCGGACTTTCCCTGTGCGTTGCAGGTCGCGAACCGCACACCCTTGAACGCCAGCTTGTCCAAGGACGGTGTCCTGCTGCGCCGTAAGTCGCCCCCGGAGCAGTACACACTTGGCAGCGTGTGCGGCGGGCATGGCGCGGATGCGTTGCCTACGGGCCTTCCCCTCCGTCTTGCCGGTGGGATGATCGACACTGTGGGTGTTCTGCAGTGGATCATTCAAGCTGTTGGGACGATCGCTGGGATCGTCCTGTATCGGCTCTATGTCCGAGATCATGGATGGGCTGGATGGATCCTGATCGCCCTCTACGTCCTGCTTCTCTTTGGTTTGGTTGTGGCTACTCTCGGCTCACTGCTCGCCGGGGAGTATTGGTTCTTCCTTCCGCTGCTGGGAGTCACCGGGCTATGGGCGTTCGTGGTTTGGAAGGCTCTGGCGGGTTTCCGGAAGTAACGCGCGGCCCGCGAGGCGCGTGTGGCGCATGGCCTGTTCGCCTGTGAGCCATTGGGCGCCGAGTGCGGGCGCGCCCTCGGGGACTCGCGTCCGCAGATGTTCCCTGGAGGGAGCGTGCACGGAGCACGCGGCCAGGGATGTATCCGCGTTTCTGCTACGTCGGCTCAGGGGTGTGCTTGGCGTGATTTGCGGGCGAGGTGGAGGTCGCGGGACAGGTGTGCGCGTCGTAGGCCGTGGGAGCGTAGGTAGCGGAGGTCCTCGGTGGTGTCGTACATGAGCTGGACGTGGAAGTAGTTCACGTACTCGAGCACCGCGAACAGGCCGAAGGCCAGCCCCGGCCAGCTGCCCGCTCCCGGAACGGTGACCACTCTTCCGACTAGGAATGACACCCCGGCCGCAAGGAGCACCGCAATGGCGATACGGGCTATCGCGAAGGCGCCAGCGCCGGGCAGGGTCCTGCTGGGAGTCGAGAGCTGCCGGAGTTTAGCCGACCAGTATGCGGCCCCGACCAGGAGGAGGGCCGCGAACATCGCGAAGCCCGTTAGGTTCGTCGCTGTCATCGGTAGTCCGATAACGCCGAACCAGACCGCGGCCTGCAACGGAAGGTTGAACAGCTCCAGCCAAGCCAGAGAGCGCAGCCGTCGACGGACCCAGGAAGCGGAACGGTGATCCAATCCGGGGCCTATCTCAGCTCGGGAGCACGAGGTTTCCGTGGACGCCACGTACCAGGATTCGGAGCGTGTGGGGAGCGGGGCACGATGACGCAGATGAGGGGCGAGGCGTGGCGCGGGTGTTTCTCGCCGCTCCCCCTTCAGCGCTCGGCTGCTGGTGGGGCGGGTGGACGACGGCGTAAAGGAGTGTTGAGGGTCAGTGTCGGCCTAGGACGCAGAATTCGTTGCCTTCTGTGTCGGCCATGACCGTCCACGGGACTTTGCCCTGGCCCAGGTCGATGTCGGTGGCGCCGAGCGTGCGGAGTCGGGCTACCTCGGCTTCCTTGGCGTCAATGGGCTCTGGGAACAGGTCGACGTGGATGCGGTTCCACCATGCCCTCTCGTCGGGCTTGCGCAGGAACTCCAG
The DNA here is from genome assembly GCF_040677125.1 of Actinomadura sp. NPDC049382. Classification (NCBI taxonomy): domain Bacteria; kingdom Bacillati; phylum Actinomycetota; class Actinomycetes; order Streptosporangiales; family Thermomonosporaceae; genus Actinomadura; species Actinomadura sp. NPDC049382. The sequence goes on along the minus strand of NZ_JBFARO010000065.1, from coordinate 38,562 downwards.
GTAGGGGCCGGTGCCCTCGGCCGAGCGCAGCACTGAGTGGTCGTCGGTGACCTCGAGCAGGGTCCAGTTCAGTGCCTCGTCCCAGAACTGGGCCATGGCACGCGGGTCCGCGCAGTCGACAACTACGGCGGCGATCGGTCCGGTGTCCCGGGTGGATTCGCGGGGCTCCAGCACGCAGAAGACGTTGCCTTCCGGGTCAGCCAGCACCGTCCAGGGGACGTCGCCCTGGCCGACGTCCGCGGGTGTCGCGCCGAGGTCCTTCAAGCGCGCGACCATCTCCGCCTGGTGGGCCTCAGAGGTGGTGGCGAGGTCGAGGTGCACGCGGTACTTCACCGTTTCGGGGTCCGGAACGGCGACGAGATCGATGTAGAAGGCGGCGGGGTCTGGCCACTTGAAGCCCTTGGGCTCGAGGTTGGTGACACCGGGACCCTCGCTGGAGAGGTCCCAGTCGAGCGCCTCCGCCCAGAACTGGCCGAGGGCCGAGTCGTCCCCAGCCTTGAAGTTCACCTGTACGAGTCGCAGTGCCATGCCGCTGATCATAAGGCCGTCACGGAGTGAACCACATGGTCAAGCACGTCGCACTCCCCGTCGGCCCGCTGCTGGACGGCTCGCTCGGTGATGACCCGCTTGCCCTCGAACCGGCTGCACTCCAGGGCGGAATCCTGATCGGCTACGCCCGGGTGTCGACCGACGGGTTGAGGAGAGCCGTCCCGGCGTGAACCACCGGTCGGGGGGACGAGCGGCTTTGAGCGCCCGGCCCGGGCTGTTGGCTCATTGCCGGTGCGGAAGGTCCCAGAGATGGAGAGCGGTCTGATCCTTGGAGACCGTGTACCAGGCGTCTTTTCCTGCCGACAAGGGAGACCCCGAGACGGGGAAGGGGTAGGCGACTGATCCGCGTAGGGCCATTGTGCGTGGGTCGACGAGCCAGTGGCGGGGGACCTCCGCGTAGTACTCGGTGCCGACCACGGCGATGTCGTCGTACGGGAACGCCGCTTCGAAGTCCCAGCGAACACGGTCGTCTCCCGAAGGAGGGGGTACGGCATCCTGGGCGTTCAGTCGCCGCAGTTCCGTGCCGTCTTCCGCCTGGTGGAGATAGAGGGCCCACTGCCCCGTATCCGTCGTCAGGAAGTGCTCCCCGGAGGGACTCACCGCGAGAAAGACCTCCTCGACGAATCGCTGGACGGTGAGCTGCGTACCATCCCAGCGTCCCCACAGCACGGGCGAACTCTCCTCGCCCTCCGCGATGGACAGCCCCATGTACGCCGGATCGGGGTGAGGAAAGTGGAAGGAGCCCGATCCCACGGTCATCGTCGGGACCCGGGCCAGCAGCGAGCCGTCGCTGGCGTCGAGGATCAGCCATTCCTCCCCGGTGTCTTGCCCCGCGTGGCTGCGGACGTGAGCCCACAGGACCTTGCCGTCGGAGGAGAAAGCGGCCGAGCCGCTGTCGGCGTGGCCGTGGTGGTAATCGTCGGCGTACTCGGAGAACGAGGCATGGGCCGTCGTGCACACGGCGGCGGACCAGCAACCGTGGCGGATCTCCCACAGCACGGTCCCGGTCGTATCCACGGCCCGCAAGGCGTGCACGCCGGCGAACACGGCGACATCCCCGGCGGGAGAGACCGCCACTGAGCCGTACCGGCGAGGCCATGGCGCGGGAAAGCGGGTCTCCGCCCCCGCCCCCTCCAGGTCGCGGACGGCCAGTTCGGTGTCCCCGCGCTGCACCAGCAGCCTGCGCCCCAGCCAGTGCAGTACCCGTGGGCCGTCCGCCGAGGCGGGGTCGAGGGGAGCGGCGGCGGTGGCCAGGAGACGGGCGGCTCCCTCACGGGTGGCATTGGGCGTCACAGCCGCATGCTTTCACAGGGGGCGGTCGGCTTCGCTGGGGCGCCTGGGAACTCTTCGGCGGGGACTGACGGTGGTGGGCGTGGAAGACGCTTGGCCGGCTTTCTGGCCTGACGGGCGCCGACATCTGGCCCCCCGGAAAGCGACATTCTCGAATACGAGGGCGACACCCGGAACTGGTTCAACATCTACTGGAACGCGTCCGGCGGCTGGTCCAGCACCATCGTCAACGTTCCCAGCCCCGGCTCCTGGGGCGGCCGCCACCGCGGACACCTACTACCGAGCCGCAACCTCCACGTAGGCCGCATCCGAACCTGGTGATCACTTGCCGCGACGACGACGGGTCTCGTCCGTCCAGGACAAATCCCCTCCACCGTGCCCTTGCGAGCCCCGGTCCCAGGCACGCATGTCGCGACGGTTCTCACGCATCTCCCGCGTCAATGCCGCACCGCCTTGAAACCGTCGCCCTCGCCGACGGAGGCGGTAATCGAAGACCAACGCGAAGCCGAACAGCACGACGAAGAAGCCAAGCACAAACCACCACATGCACCCACCCTCGCCCACCCAGCCGGGCGTAACAATGGAGCCTTACACAAACCCCGAGCAGAGCTCCTGCCTCAGCCTCCCGGCGGCCCTGCCGCCAGATCCTCTCCCGGGTCGGCGCAGGGCGGTTGGCGGATTGAGCCGGTGCGCCTGGACGGCGTCGATCAGCTGCGCGTCCCCTGCTACCAGCTGTGGGCTCGCATCTCCTTTCAGGCCCTTGGGGCCGTTTTGGCCGGGGTGCGTTCGCGGTTCCAGAGGGAGCGGTAGAGGCCCGGGCGGGAGATGAGGTCGCTGTGGGTGCCGCGGTCGGCGACGCGGCCCTCGTCGAGGACGATGATCTCGTCGACGGCGTCCAGGCCGGTGAGGCGGTGGGTGACGAGGAGGGTCGTCCGGCCTTCGGTGGCGGTCAGGAGGTCGGCGGTGAGCTCGTCGGCGGTCGCGATGTCCAGGTGTTCCGCGGGCTCGTCGAGCAGGAGGATCGGGAAGTCGGCGAGGAGGGCGCGGGCCAAGGCGATGCGCTGGCGCTGGCCACCGGAGACTTGAGCGCCGTGCTCACCGACGTAGGTGTCGAGCCCCTGTGGCAGGGAGTCGACCCAGTCGAGGATGCGGGCGCGGCGTAGGGCGTCGCGTATCTCGGCCTCGGTCGCCGTGGGGCGGGCCAAGCGGATGTTGGCTCCGATGGTGGAGTCGAACAGGTGCGCGTCCTGGGCGCATAGGCCGATGACTGTTCTGGTGTGGTCGCTATTGAGCGCGCCTAGGTCGACGCCGTTCAGGGTTGCCTTGCCTGAAGCGGGCTCCAAGAAGCGCAGGAGGACGGAGGTAAGGGTCGTCTTGCCCGAGCCTGACGGCCCCACGATCGCGCAACGGCGGCCTGGTGTCAGGTCCAGGGAGATGCCGTCGAGGGCGTAGGGGGCGGTCGGTGTCCACCGGGCCCGGAGGTTCTCGACCTTGAGCGTGTAGGGGGACGCCGGGAGCGGTGCGGGGTCGGCCGGGTCCTGGACGGGCGGTTCCGCGTCCAGCACGGCGAAGATCCGTGCGGCGGAGCGGCGGACGCGCTCCAGGTACTGGGCGGCCATCGGGAGTCCGGCGACGACCTCGAACGCGGCCAGCGGGAGCAGGACGATCACCGCGAGCAGCACCCCGTCGAGCGCGCCCGAGCGGACGGCCGGGACGCCGGCGGCGAGGGTGGCCCAGACCGCGAGGCCGGCGGCGAGGGCGGAGATGGCGGCGCCGAGGCCGGCGGTGGCGGCGGAGCGGGCGGTGGCGCGGGTGAAGTCGCGGTCCAGGCGGGCCGCCTCGGCGAGCTGGGCGGGTGCCGCGCCGTAGGCGATGAGTTCGGGGGCGCCCTGGAGGGTGTCGACGATGTGGGAGGTCAGTTCGCCGCGCAGGTCGGTCGTCCGGCGTTCGGCCCGGCGCGCCATGACGGACGACAGCCAGGGCGCGACGACTCCGGCGACCAGCAGGGCGACCAGGAGGATGAGGCCGGCGGACGGCAGCAGCGCCCAGGCGACGCCCACCGAGGCCCCGCCGACGACGGCGGCGACCGTGCACGGCAGCAGGACGCGGAGGAACAGGTCCTGGACGGCGTCGACGTCCGCGACGAGCCGGTTCAGGAGGTCGCCGCTGCGGAACGCGGGCAGCCCGCCGGGCGCGAGCCGCTCCAGCCGTTCGTACACGCGCGCGCGCAGGTCGGCCAGGATGCGGAACGTCGCATCATGCCCGATGAGACGTTCGAGGTAGCGGAACACGCCGCGTCCCAGCCCGAACGCGCGGACGGCCACGATCGCGACCATCAGCATCAGGACGGGCGGGTGCTGCGCCGCGCGGGAGATGAGCCACGCGGAGGTGGCCATCAGGGCGACTCCGCTGCCGAGCGCGATGGCGCCGAACAGGACGGCGAGGAGGAGCCGCCCCCTGGCGGGCCGGGCGAACGCGATGAGCCGCAGGATCATGCCGCCTCCTCTCCGCCGCGAGGTTTCACGTGAATCATGCGCCACAGGGGTCATGCCGTCACCGCCGTGGGGGCGAGGGTGATCACGCGGTCGGCCAGGGTGGTCAGGGCCGGCCGGTGCGCGACGAGGAGGACGGTGCGGCCGGCCTTCAGGCGCTCGACGGCGTCGATGACCGCGGCCTCGCTCTCCACGTCCAGGTTCGAGGTCGGCTCGTCCAGCAGCAGGAGCGGCGCGTCGCGGAGGAAGGCGCGGGCCAGGGCGAGGCGCTGCCGCTGGCCGGCGGACAGCCCGGCGCCCCGCTCGCCGAGCGGGGTGTCGAAGCCCGCGGGGAGCGCCTCGATGAACTCCAGCGCGTTCGCGGCCTCGGCGGCGGCCCGCACCGACGCCATGGACGCCGACGGGCGGCCCAGCCGGATGTTCTCGGCGACCGTCCCGGCGAACAGGTGCGGACGCTGCGGGACCCAGGCGATCTGGGCCCGCCAGGCGTCCGGGGAGAACTCGGCGAGGTCGTCCCAGTCGGCCAGGACGCGGCCGGAGTCGGGCTGGACGAACCCGAGCAGCACCGACAGCACGGTCGACTTCCCGGCGCCGCTCGGCCCGACCAGGGCGACGGTCTCCCCGGGGTGGACGGTCAGGGAGAAGTCCGAGAGCGCGGGCCCCCGGTCGTAGGCGACCGTGACGCCCTCCAGCCGGAGGGTCGCGCGGGAGAGGTCGGGGACGTCGGTCCGGTCGCCCGTGGCGGGCAGCGGCGTCTCCAGCACCTCGAAGACGCGGGCGGCGGCGGTGAGGCCCTCGACGCTCGCGTGGTACTGCGCGCCGACCTGCCGCAGCGGGAGGTACGCCTCCGGCGCGAGGATCAGCACGAGCAGCGCGGTCTCCAGCCCGAGCCCGCCCTCGACGAGCCGCAGCCCGATCGAGACGGCGACGAGCGCGACCGACAGCGTGGACAGCAGTTCCAGGACGAGCGCCGACAGGAACGCGATCCGCAGCGTGGACATGGTGGCGCGCCGGTGCCGGTCGGTGACGTCGCGGATCCGGTCCGCCTGCGCCCGCGCCCGGCCGAAGATCTTCAGCGTGGGCAGCCCGGCGACGACGTCGAGGAAGTGGGCGGCGAGGACGGACAGCGTCCGCCACTGCCGGTCCATCTTCTTCTGGGTGGTGAGCCCGACGAGGATCGCGAAGACGGGGATGAGCGGCAGCGTCGCCGCGATCGTCACGGCCGACAGCCAGTCGCCGAGCAGGATCCGGAACCCGACGGCGGCCGGGACGATCACCGCGAGCACGAGCTGCGGCAGGTAGCGGGAGAAGTAGTCGTCGAGCGCGTCGATCCCGCGGGTGGCGAGGGTGGCGAGCTCGCCGCTGCGCTCGCCGGACAGCCAGCGCGGGCCGAGGCCGACCGCGCGGGCGAGGAGCCGTCCGCGCAGCTGCGACTTGACCGCGGCGGACGAGCGGTGCGCGGCGACCTCCTGCAGCCAGGCGACGAGCGTCCGGCCGAGGACGACGGCCAGCAGGAGCAGCAGCGGCGTCCGCAGGTCGGCGAGGGCCGCGCCGTGCAGGAACGCGCCGTCGAGCATGTCGGCGAGCAGCGTCGCCTGCGCGATGATCAGCCCGGCGGTGGCGGTGCCGAGCGCCACGGACGACAGCAGGAAGACCCGTGTCGTCCGGGCGTATCTCAGCAGCCGGGGGTCGAGGGGTTTCACCGCACGGCCTCGGGCTTCTTGGGCGCGGCGGGGATGTGGGACGTGCCGATCCGCTTGCGGAACACCCAGTACGTCCAGCCCTGGTAGATCATCACGATCGGGGTGAACACCACCGCGACCCAGGTCATGATCTTCAGGGTGTAACCGGTCGAGGCGGCGTTCTCGGTGGTCAGGCCGCCGGACTCCAGGGTGGACGGCATGACGTCCGGGAACAGCGCGGTGAACAGGGTCGCGACGGCGAGCACGATCGCGGCGCCGGTGCCGATGAACGCCCAGCCCTCGCGCCCGGCCCGGTTGGCGAGGGCGGCGAGCACCAGCGCGGCGGCGGCGCCCGCGGCGGTCAGCCAGGTCACCGGCTTGCCGTGCTGCACCTGCGTGATCAGCAGGAAGGCGCCGCCGGTGACGATGGCGGCGACGACCGCGAGTTCGGCGATGCGCCGCGCCCGGTAGCGGATGCTCCCGGACGTCTTCAGCGCCAGGAACACCGCCCCGTGCAGGACGAACAGGATCGTCGTGGTGAGCCCGCCGAGCAGCGCGTACGGGTTCAGCAGGTCGGCGAGCGTCCCGACGTACTCGTGGTCGGCGTCCAGCGGCACGCCCCGGACGATGTTCGCGAACGCGACGCCCCACAGGAACGCGGGCACGAGGCTGCCCCAGAAGATCGCCTTGTCCCAGCGGGACCGCCACCGCGCGTCGTCCTTCTTGCCGCGGTACTCGAACGCCACGCCGCGGATGATCAGCGCCAGCAGGATCAGCAGCAGCGGCAGGTAGAAGCCGCTGAACAGGGTGGCGTACCACTCGGGGAACGCGGCGAACATGGCGGCGCCGGCGACGATGAACCAGACCTCGTTGCCGTCCCAGACGGGTCCGATGGTGTTGATGACGACGCGGCGCTCGACGTCGTCGCGGCCGAGGGCGGGCAGCAGCATCCCGACGCCGAAGTCGAACCCCTCCAGGAAGAAGTAGCTCGTCCACAGGAAGGCGATGATGATGAACCAGACGGTGGTGAGTTCCATGGCCGGCTCCCTCAGTAGGCGAACGCGAGCGAGCGCTCGGCGTCGGGGTCGGAGTCGTCGTCGTCGGACGGCGGCGGGGGCAGCACCTCGTCCTCCGACGGCGGCCCGGCCTTGGCGTACTTGAGCATCAGCCCGGCCTCGATGACCATGAGGACGGCGTACAGCGCGGTCAGGGAGACGACGGAGATGAGCATCGACGTCGGCGACACGCCGGGCGAGACGCTCGCGCTCGTCTTCAGCACCCCGAACACCGACCAGGGCTGGCGGCCCATCTCGGTGAAGATCCAGCCGGCGGAGTTGCCGATGAAGGGGAGCGCCAGCGACAGCACGCCGATCCGGTACACCCACGGGTTGGACGGCAGCCGCCCGCGCCGCAGCAGCCACAGCCCGGCGAGCGAGACCAGCGCGGTGAGCATGCCGACCCCGACCATGATCCGGAAGTTCCAGTAGGCGATCGGGATGTTCGGGCGGTAGTCGCCGGGCCCGTAGCGGGCCTCCTCGGCGGCCTGGACGTCGTTGATGCCCTTGACCTCGCCGTCGAAGGTGCCGGTGGCGAGGAACGACAGGATGCGCGGGACCTTGATCCCGAAGATCTCCTCGTTCCCGTCGAGCGTGCCGATGGTGATGACGGAGAACGACGCGGGCTGCTCGGTCTCGTAGAGGGCCTCGGCGGCGGCCATCTTCATCGGCTGCTGATCGGTCATGACCTTGCCCTGGAAGTCGCCGGTGATGGCGACGCCGATCGAGGCGATGGCCGTGACGACGAGGGCGAGCTTCAGCGACGGCCGGAAGACCTCGGTGTTCTTGCGGCGGGCGAGGTGCCAGGCGCTGACGCCGGCCATGAACATGCCGCCGGTGACGAACGCCGCCGTGATCGTGTGAGGGAACGCGACGAGCTGCGTCGAGTTGGTGAGGACGGCCCAGAAGTCGGTGAGGACGGCCCGTCCGGACTCCTCGTCGATGCGGTAGCCGACGGGGTGCTGCATCCACGAGTTCGCGGAGAGGATGAAGTACGCCGACAGCAGCGTCCCGACGTGGACGATCCAGATGCAGGCATTGTGGAGCTTGGCGTTCAGCCGGTCCCAGCCGAAGATCCACAGGCCGAGGAAGGTCGACTCGACGAAGAACGCGAGCAGGCCCTCGATGGCGAGCGGCGCCCCGAAGATGTCTCCGACGAAGCGGGAGTAGTCACTCCAGTTCATCCCGAACTGGAACTCCTGCACGATGCCGGTGACGATCCCCATCGCGAAGTTGATCAGGAAGAGCTTGCCCCAGAACTTGGTGGCGCGCAGGTATTTCGTCTTGCCCGTGCGCAGCCAGGCCGTTTCCAGGATGGCGACGAGCGCGGACAGCCCGATCGTCAGCGGGACGAAGAAGAAGTGGTAGACGGTGGTGATCCCGAACTGCCACCGTGCGATGTCGACCGAGTCCATGGCGCGTGATGCCTCTCCCGGGCTTCTACTACAAGCCGTAGTACTACTTCCCGTCAGACATACTACGGGCTGTAGTACTACGGCATGTCGTTACGTCCCTCACATGGGAAGGACGGCCCGGGGACCCGTCCAGGAGCGCCGTCCCGGACGGGTCTCGCCGCGCGTCATCGGCCGGGCACGCGGGCCCGCCGCCTCAGTAGTGGAAGGCCGAGGTCACCCTCGCGCCGGGCGCGCCCAGGTTGACGACGGACCCCGCGCCGGACGGGACGGCCCGGCAGAACGCGCCGCCGTAGCCGTCCGGGAAGACGAACAGTCCCCAGACGCTCAGCCAGTCCTCGACCGCGCCGGTCTCCGCGTTCAGCATCGGCTCCGGCACCGGGACGACGCGGCGCTGGACGATGTAGTCCCCCTTCAGGCACGCGGCGACCGTCTCGGCCCATTCCCGGTCGGTCTCGTCCCAGCCCGCGTGGATGCCCTGGCCCGACAGCCCCGCGAACGGCTTGAGGATCAGGTGCTCTCGTTCGGCGCGGACCTGGTCGGCCAGCTCCGGGGTGAGGGTCCGCGTCCACGGCAGGATCCGGTCGACCAGGGCGTTCTCGTCCGCGGTGAACTCGGCGCGCGCCTCGGGATCGGAGACCAGGGCCATGCAGCTCTTGTAGGAGAACATGGACGCCGTCATGGGGGTCCAGAGGACGACGTGGCCGTCCGCGTAGGCGCGCATGACGGTTTCGGCTGGCTCGTCGTTGCGCGGGTCCCGGGCGATCTGGTTGGCGGAGAAGTAGCGCAGGACGAGGTCGATCTGGCGGCCGTGCAGGTACAGCCGTCCGCCCCTGTCCTCCACCTGGCCGAGCTCGCCCAGAAGCAGTTCGATGCCGTACCGCTTCATGGTCTCTTGGAAGGAGCGGTGGAGGGAGTCGTACGCCGCCATGCCGCCGATCGCCTCCAGCGTCGCGACGACGGGCGCCTCCTTCCCCGTCGCCCGGACGAACTGGCGCGCGATGGCGGCCGGGGTGTCGACGGTGCCGAGCCCGTGCTCGCCGGCGAACTCCGCGAACCCCTCGTGGGCGAGCAGGGCGCGGTTGACCTCGCTGATGTCGACGCCGCCCAGCTCGCTGCCGAGGTTGAACTCCAGCAGCCGGAACCGGGACCCGTCGTCGTAGAGGTCGGCGCGCCCGTACAGGACCGGCTCCCCCTCGAACTGGGTCATGAGGGCGGTCCGGCGCGCGTCCGCGCCGATCGCCGCGCAGAACCGGCGGCGGTCGCCGTCGAACAGGCGCTCCGGCAGCGACGCCATCAGCCGGAACAGCCCGGCGAGGTCGTCGGCGGCCTGCCGCGTGCGGTCCTCGGGGGCGAAGAGGGGACGGGTCCCCAGGTACTTCCCCCAGGCCGCGCCGAACTGCGGCGGCAGGTCGACCTTGGAGACGACGTCGTGGAGGGGGCCGTCCTCGCAGGCGTCCAGGTACGCGCGGGTCACCTTCACGAGGCGCGCTCCACCGGGTCGACGACGAGCTCCCGCTCGATCTTGCGGATGGCCTCGCGGTCGGCGTAGATCTGCTCCGAGTCCTCGTGCGCGAGGATGATGTAGCCCATCGTCATGCTGGCGAACAGGTCGGTGCTGGCGTCCACGTGGTCGCCGGTGGTGACGAGGTGCACCGGCGAGTGGTAGCTCGGCAGGTCGCGGGCCTGGTCGTAGATCTCCGCGTTGCGGACGATCCCGGTCGAGTGCGACATCAGGAAGACCGCCATCACGTTGCGCCGCAGCGTGTAGCCGGGCGGCATCTGCGGGCCGAGGCCGCGGCACACGTCCACGATCCGGGTGACCTGGCTCTCCCCCGTCGCGATCTCCGTCACCGCCGGGTTCCCGGCGCCGGCCAGCCGCGCGTTGACCTCCAGCAGCCGGGGCCCGTCCGGGGTCATCATGATCTCGGTGTGCGCCGCCCAGTTGCGGAGGCCCACCGCGTCCAGGGCGGCGAGCCCGTAGTCGATCAGCTCGCCGTAGACGTCGGTGTCGTAGGGCAGCCACTCGACGCTGTCGTACACCGCGATGCCCTCGCCGAACGGCACCCGCTTGTACTTGATCATGTCGGTGATCGAGTGGCGGCCGTCGTGGCTGACGGTGTCGATGGCGAACTCGGTGCCCGTCATCATCTCCTGGACGAGCACCTCCTCGGCCAGCACGTCCAGTTTGTCCCGGGTGCCGAGCATCGCGGTGAACAGCTCGCGCCACCCCTCCCCGCCGGGCGCGCGGCTGACCCCGACGGTGCCGGCGCTGGTCGGCGGCTTGACGACGAGGTCCCGGCCGGCGAGCCCCTCCCGCTCGATCCAGGCGGCGACCTCCTCCGGGTCGGCCGTGGACACCTGGCGGGGGATCGGCAGCCCCGCCTTCGCGAGCTCCTGGTGCATCCGGTACTTGTGGCGCCGGGCGTCGACCAGCTCGGGGTCGTTGGAGAACGCGGGCGCGAGCGCGTCCGAGCACTCCTGCGCCAGCCGCAGCGCCGCCTCGACGCCGGGGATGACCGCGATCGGCTTCAGCGCGCCGAGCCGCGCGACCGTCTCCGCCATGTCGCCGTGGTGGTTGATGATGGCGTCGTAGTCGCCCGGGTTGTGCGAGGAGTGCAGCGGGGCCAGCGAAGGGCCCGTGTAGTCCATCACGGCCACCGGGCTGAACCCCGCCTCGCGCAGCGCGGGAGCGACCATCGCCGCCGAGGTGAAGGGCCGCACTACCGCCACGACTGGTCTGTCCATGATGTTCACCTTGTCTCTGGTTGATCCGTTGAGTTGTGCGGTCGGCCGCTGGACGTCCGTCAGTCACCGCCCTCCGCCGTGCCGGCGGTCGCCAGCTCCGGTTCGTCCGGCCCCTCCGGCGGACGCCGGCGCCCGAGCTTCGCGCCGGCCGCGACGAGCACGGCGGCGAGGAGCCCGAACGTCCCCGTCAGCGCCCACACCCCCGAGCCCCAGGCGTGCCACGCGGCGATCCCGATCATCGGGCCGACGGCGTAGCCGACCTGCTGCGGGATCGTCGCCGCGGCGATGTAGTGGGCGCGCAGCTCCGGCGGCGCGACGAGACCGGGGTAGGCCATCATCGACGGCGCCGCGATGACCTCGCCGAACGTCCACACGACGGTCGCGAGCAGGAGCAGCGCGAGCGGCGTCGGCCCGGTGTAGAGCAGGTGGCCGGCGCCGAGGACGGCCATGCCGATCGTCATCGGCAGCCCGATCGGCAGCCGCTGGAGCCACTTGGACAGCAGCACCTCGAACGCGATGACGATGGCGCCGTTGACCGTCAGCAGGGTCGCGTACACCCGCTCGTCGTGGCCCGAGCCCGTCACGAACAGCGGCAGCGCGGCCGACGCCTGGATGTAGGCCACCGCCGTGAAGAACAGGCCGACGACGACGAGCATGAACCGCCGGTCGGCCAGCACCTGCCCGTACCCGGCGCGCCTGCCGTCGGACGCCCCGCCCGCGGCCTCCGGTTCGGCGTTGGACCGCAGCGCCGCGTAGGCGACGACGCCGAAGGCCAGCGACGTCGCCGCGTCCACGTAGAACAGGGCGCCGTAGGAGGCGTACGTCAGCAGCAGCGCGGCGCCCATCGGGCCGACCGTCGAACCGACGTTGAACGTCAGCCGCAGCACCGAGAAGACCATCACCTGCTGGTTCTTCGGCGTCAGCTCCACGATCCACGCCATCGAGGCGGGGCGGTACGCCTGGGCCGTCAGCCCGGCCCCGGCCGCGACGGCGGACGCGGTCCACACCTCCGGGACGTGCACGAGGGCCGCCGTGAGGACGGCCGTCCCGGCCATCGAGCCGACGATCACCGCGCGGTAGCCGATCCGGTCGGCGACGGCGCCGCCGACCGCGGAGCCGGAGATCCGGCCGACCATCAGCGCGGTCAGCACGATGCCGCTCTCCCAGGCGGTGAACCCCTCGTCGGTGAGGAACAGCACCAGGAACGCGTTCAGGAACGTGGCCAGGTTGCTGATCAGGGTGCCGATGATCAGGATCCGGACGGTCCCGTTCATCTCCCGCAGCGTGGCGAGGACGGTCGGGTGCTCGGCGTCGCTCACGGCGCGGGCTCCAGCCTGGTCCCCTCGAAGGTGAAGAACCGGCCCGCGTCGCCGATCGCGGCGGCGGTCTCCTCCAGGGTCGCGCCGACCGCGATCACGTAGCCGATGCGGGCCAGCCCGTGCGGGGGGCGCCGGACCCGGGTGCCCGGCTCCACCCCGACGGCGAGCTCCACCAGCGGCGGGCGCATCAGCTCGCGGTGCGCGGTGGCCGTGGTGACCTCCATGTCGTAGGGCGGGTAGGCGAACCTGATGGAGGCGGCGCGCCGCGGCTCGGGGAACGCGACGGCCGGGGCGCGCCCGGCGACCACGTCCGCCGCCGCGAGCGGGGCGTCCACGCCGGAGGTCAGCTGCCCCAGATGCGGGATCATCCCGCCGCCCAGCCGCGCGTTGATCTCGATGACGTGCCGAGCACCGTCCGGGGTCAGCTTGAACTCGATGTGGGTGAAGCCGTCGGTGAACCCGGCGGCGGCGTGGGCGCGGGACAGCGTGTCGCGGAACTCGGGGTCGGACAGCAGCGGGTCGTTCGCGTCGACGTCGTGGCCGATCTCCTCGAACGCCAGGTCGCCGCTGCCGCCGAGCACCTTGCGCGCCACGATCAGCGGCGTGCACTCGCCCTGGAACAGGACGCACTCGACGGAGACCTCCGGCCCCTCCAGGAACTCCTCGACGATCACGTAGTCGTCGAACTGGCGGATGCCGCCCATCCGCGTCCCGTCGGCGAGCGCGAACGCCGCGTCCAGGTCGTCCGGCCCCTCGGCCTTGCTGAGGCCGAGGCTGCCGCCCAGGTTCCGCGGTTTCACGATCAGCGGGTAGCCGACCTCGGCGGCGAACGCGCGGGCCTGCTCCAGGGACGACACGGCGCGCGACGCGGGCTGCGGCAGCCCCGCGTCCCGCAGCGCGGCGCGGGCGGCGGACTTGTCGCGGCACCGCGCCACCGCCCCCGGATCCAGGGCCGGGAACCCGAGCGCGGCGCTGAGGTGCGCGGACGTCTCGATGTAGACCTCGTCGTAGCAGAAGACCCCGGCGACGTCGTGGTCGCGGGCGACCTCGCGGGCCGCGGCCGTCAGCTTCTCCAGGTCGAGGCAGTCGACGACGGTGTGGCCGACGATGTAGGGGTCCTCCCAGGTGGCGGGGGTCGGGTTCAGCAGCCAGAGCCGGTACCGCGCCGACACCGACTCCAGGATGTACTGCCGGTAGACCCAGTAGCTGCTCGCGACCAGCAGGAGGAGCGGGCGGTCGTCGCCCGCCGGTGGATTGTGCGGCATGGGGACCTCGTTCAGGAGCGTCGGGGCGGGATCAGGAGAAGTAGTCCTCGAGCCCGCCGCGGCGGCGGATGTCGAGGGTGGCGCAGTGGAAGCCGCCGCCGAAGGTGTTGACCGTGCGGAACGGGACGGGGATGGGCGTGAAGCCCTCCTTCTCCAGCACCCGCAGCAGCTCGGTCTCGCCCGCCTCGACGAAGATCCGCTCCTGGTCGAGCATCAGCGTGTTCATCGCGATCCAGCGGCTGCAGAAGTACATGGTCTGGTCGGCGGGGATGGCCGGCTCGGGGCAGACCACGGTGTCCCAGCCGGCGAACATCTCCGGCAGCTCCCGCACCCGCTCCGGGTTGATCAGCACCCGGCCCGGCCGCAGCGGGACGAACGTCGCGTTGAGGTGCATCGGGTGGTCGTCGATGAACGCGACCTCGTGCACCCGGAACTCGTCGCCGAGCAGCCGGCGCGTCCACTCGATGCCGAACCGGTTGGTGACGTGGCTGCGCTGGACGAGGATGTCGCGGCCGAACCGCATGAAGTCGCCCGCGTCCACGATCGGCTCGAACTCGGTGATGACGGACGTCGCGTCCGGGAACGGGTCGTCCGGCGACGGGGTGTCCGGCTTGGCCGCCGCGTAGCCGGGGTTGTAGGACGCGTCGGTGAGCTGCGGCTTCGGGGCGGCGACCCAGCGCGCGCCGCGCCGGAAGTAGTCCTTGAAGATGGTCCGGAACGGGTGGGTCGCGAAGTAGTACGAGCGCCAGCCCATCGTCGCCTCGACGATCTGGTCGCCGGCGACGAGCGCGATGTCGCGGGGGAAGGTGTGCGACGACCCGCCGGTGGACGACCAGTCGGCCGTGCCGAACGGGCGGGACTGGTCGACCGGGTCGGGCCGCCGGACCGTCACCCCCTCGGCCTCCAGGACGGCGACGAACCCGTCGAGCTCCTCGCGGGCCGCCTCGACCTGGTCGGGCGGGAACCCGCCGCCCCCGTTGCGCCGGTAGAAGTCCCACGCCTCGGGCGGGACGGTCGCCTCGATCGCCGGATGCCACGGCGGGACGGCGGCGCCGTCGATGACGCCGACGATCACCTCTTCGAGCGGGTCCCACTCGTTGTAGGAGCCGACCGGGCTAGCGGGGGGCGTGGCGCTCTCAGTCATCGCGGGAGGTCCTTTCGATGGTCCGTACGGTCACGCGCGCCTCCGGGGAGGCGGCCTTCAGGCCGTGCAGCCGGCTCCGCGGCACCAGCAGGACGTCGCCCGCCCCGAGCCGGTGGGGGCGGTCGGTCGCCCACGCGTACACGTCCACGTCGCCGCTCGTGATCTCGACGAGGCGGTCGGACTCGTGCACGTCGGTGCAGAACGGGCTGTCCGGGCGCAGTGTGGTGGTGACGGCGTCGTCCAGCGCGGCGGACGCCAGCGCCGCGCCGGCCTCGGTGTGCTCGTCCAGGGTGTCGGCCCAGGCGATCTGGGCGCGGAAGTCGGCGTCGCCGAGGCGCAGCAGGAGCTTGGTGTCCTCGATGCCGCGCACCAGCTCGGGGATCACTAGCTCGCCGTGGGTGCGGGCCAGCCCGAGCAGCAGGTTCTCGTAGGTCATCCGCCCGTGGTGGACGTCGATGTGGGCGTGCTCGTCGCAGTACTTGGCGTCCACCCGGTCGCCGTAGACGGCGCGGAGCATCCGGCCGGTGTCGGCGAACCCCTGCGCGAACAGCCACTCCAGGTACGTCACCGCGGCCATGTAGCGGAACAGCCCGCGGTGGTCCTCGGTGAGCCAGTTGAAGTAGTTGACCCCGATCAGCGAGCTGGTGAGGTAGAAGTTCCAGTAGGCGTGCAGGTCGGTGCGCAGCCCGACGCTGGCCAGCATCTCCTTGAAGATCGTGCTGTGCTTCGCGCCGTAGAGGCCGTACCCGAACTCGTCGTTGAAGATCTTGAAGAGTTCGGACTGCTCGACGCCGTAGGAGCCGCCCAGGTTCCGCGCCATCGCGGACGCCTCGGTCAGCGCGTCCAGCGCGAGCTGGATCAGGTGCAGCGACGCCGCCTCCTCGGGGTGCCGGCACTCGGTGATGGCGCGCATGGTGCCGGTCATCGGCGCGGCGGCGTCCACCGCCGGGTTGACCCCGGACGCGTCGGCGGGCGCGCCGGCTCCGCCGACCTCGGCGAGGAAGTACTCCTGGAGCTCGTCGAGCGTCCGGACGGGCGGGACCTTCACGGCGTCGTCCAGGAAGGAGAAGGCGTACCGCTCCAGGTCCGGGCGGACGCTGTCGCGCAGCCGCCGCACCTCGTCGCCGTAGAACAGGTCGAAGTCGTCCTTGGCGGAGGCCAGCCCGGCGGCGGGCAGCAGGATCATGTCGCTCTCGTAGGCGTTGCACAGCAGCCGCCCGGCGATGAGCTGGCCGCGGCCGAGGAACCCGGCCTCGGTCGCGGGGACGGAGAAGTCGAGGCCGGCGACGTCCGGCGGGCCGACCGGCCGCCGGTACGGGTTGCCCTCGATGTAGACCTCCGGCCCGGGCCGGAAGATGCGCTGCGCGCAGTACGCCGCGAGGGCGTCCGTCGTGGCCGCGGTCATGACACCACCTCGAACTCGGCGTGGGCGAGCGGACGATCGGCAGGCTCCCCGGCGGGCGCGCCGGCGGCGACCTCGAAGCGCACGCACTCGCCGTCGTGCGCCGCGTCCAGCACCACGGGCTCGCCCGGCTGGACGCGCGGCGGGGCCGGCAGGCACTGGATCGCCTGCTTCCAGTGCGAGTCGCGGCCCGGCGGGTTCCCCACCGTGATCCCCGGCAGCAGCTCCATCTCGAACCAGAACACGACCGCGTGCAGCGTCCCCGCCGCCGTCGGGTGGATCCGGAGCCCGGTGCGGCGCGGGCGGGCGTCGGCGGTGCGGAAGTCGAAGTCGAACACCGTCACCGGCTCGGACAGGACGCGGTGCTCGTGCCGGTGCAGCCGCGAGTCGAAGTACTCCAGCGTCGACAGCCGGTTGAACGGCGCCAGGTCGAAGCCGTACAGCTTGCCCACGTGGTTCTTGCGGTGCAGCGCCTCGCTCTCGACGAGCTGCGCGACGATCCGGCCCCGCGACGGCATGATCGTCGCGTCCGGGGTGAGCAGGTGCTCGCGGGCGTGCGCGATCGTGCCGAGGATGCCCTCGCCGAGCAGCCCGCAGTCGACGATCTCGGTGACGAGCAGGCCGGCGCGCCGGGGCAGGTCCGCCGGGACGCTCATCCGGGTCGACATCTTCGAGACGACGGTGACCGCGTCGTCGTACCCGGCCGCGCGGACCACCCGCGCCGCGGTCTCGGCGACGGACGGCTGCCCCTCGCACGCCACGACCTGGCGGGCGCCGGCCCGCGCCGCCATCATGGCCAGCAGCCCCGACCCGGCGCCGATGTCCAGCACCAGCGCGTCCGGGTCGGCCGCCACCGCCTGCCGGATGGCCCGGTCGTACAGTTCGGCGCGCTCCTCGTCGTGCAGCATCTCCCAGTGCCAGCGGGGGACGGCGCGGCGCACCGCCCGGTTCCGGCCGATGAGGGCCTCCTCGTTGCCGTCGTCCACGCCGAGGATCAGCTCGAACGCCTTGACGGCGTCCTCGTAGCGTCCCTGGTGGTGCAGGTCGCGGCCCCAGTCGAGGAACGCGCCGAGCTCCAGCCCGGTACGCTCCTGCGGGCCGCGCGCGGCCGGGTCCGAATCGTGCGTCCTCGTCACGACGGTGCCTCCTCGGTTGTCACAGGTGTGTTCATCGGCCCGCGTCCAGGGCGGGCTGTGCGGGGTCGGCGGCGCGGGGGGCGGTTCCGGTGTCGGACGGGTCAGGCGGCAGGTTCGCGAGGATCTCCCGGTGGATGACCGAGACCGGCGCGTCGTCGTCGTCGGGGAGCACGATGACGGCCTCGTCCCCGCTGCGCACCATCGGCAGGCAGGTGCGCCGCACGGCGGCGACGCCGACCTTGGTGCCGTGCCAGGGGCAGCTCAGCCGCCGCCCGTCCGGGGTGAGGCGGGCCAGGCTCAGCGGCCCGCCGCGGTGCGGGCAGTAGTCGTGGACCAGCAGCGGCCGGCCGTCCGACCGGAGGACGAAGTAGCGGTCGTGGCCGACGAGCAGGGTGTTGTGTCGGCTCAGATCCATGACGATGACGCGGCCCATGGGCTCCTCGTGTCGGTCGGCCGCCGCGGGGGGACGGGGCGTGCGCGGGCATGCGGGCAGGGGGACATGGCGGGGCGGCGGGGCCGCCCTCGCCACTGGTCGGACGGAGGGATCAGCCGGGAGCGGCGGTGTGCAGCAGCCAGGCGGTGTCGGCCGCGAGGGGCTTCACGCCGTAGAGCCGGCCGGCGGGGATCAGGACGGCGTCACCGCGTTCCAGCCGCTCCGGGGGTCCGGTCGGCGTGGTGATCAGGTCGGCCTCGCCCCGCTCGATCTCCAGGACCGTGTCCTCGTCGTGGCCGCGCGTGCCGAACGGGGCGCCGGGCGCCGGCGCGACCCGGCGCGTCCCGGTGACCTCGGCGTCCCGCGCGAGGTCGCGGTGGCGGGGGAGGTCGTCGGCCCACTGGATCTGCGCCGCGGTGTCGTCCTCGAACCAGCCGCCGATCAGCCGTGCCTCGGCGATGCCGCGCATCAGTTCGGGCACGACGCGCGGGCCGTGCCGCCCGGCCAGGGCCAGCAGGACCTGGTCCCGGGTGATCCGCCCGTGGTGCTCGTCGATATGCGCGTGCTCGTCGCAGTAATGCAGGTCGACGGCGTCGCCGAATATGCCGCGGAAGACCTTCACCATTTCCACGAACGCGGGCGCGAAAACCGCCTCGGCGTAAGTGACCGCACCCGCGTAGCGGAAGAACTTGGCATGATCACGGGAGAGGTAGTAATAGTAGTTGTTCGTCGCCAGCGGGCCGGCCAGGTAGAAGTTCCAGTACGCGTGCACGTGCGTCGCCATCGACCGGCTGCGCAGCATTTTGGCGAAGATCGTGGTGTGCTTGGCGTCGTAGACGCCGTAGCCGAATTCATCGATGAAGATCTTGAACAGGGCGGACTGCTCGGGGCCGTAGGCGCCGGCGAGGTTCCGCGACATCGCGGACGCCTCGGTGAGCCCGTCGAGGGCGAGTTGCACCAGGTACAGGTCCGCGGCGCTCTCCCGGTCCCGGGCGTTCGCGATGGCGGTGAGCGCCGGCGACGGCCCGGCCGCGGCCTCGGCCACCACGTGCCGGAAGTAGGTCTCCAGCACCTCGGGGGTGGCGGCGCCGCTGACGTCCACCGCCTCGTCCAGGCAGCCGAACGCGAACCGTTCCAGCTCCGAGACCGTGCCCTCCCGGAGTTCACGCAGCTCACGGCCGTAGAAAAGGTCGAAGTCGTCATGCAGGACGGCCAGGCCCTGCTCGGGGAGCAGCACCGTCTCGGCCTCGTACCAGGTGCCGAGCAGCCGGTGCGCGGCGAGGGAGCGGTGCGCCGGCCAGTCGCCGGGGCGCAGCGGGCGCTCGAAGTCCGCCTCGGCCAGCGCGGCGGGGAAGAGCATCCGGCGGTAGGGGTTGGGACCGTGCAGCACCTCGGGGCCGCCCTGGAAGAGCGGGCTGCCGGCGAACGCGCGGACCCGCTCGCCCAACGTGCCGCCGGGGAGCTCTTTGGCAGGATGTGACTGAGACTGGACTGTCATTTAGTTAGACCGTTCGCCTGACTACGTTGATGTCGTGGTGTAGGAGAGGGATCCGGGCCCGATTGTGTCGGTCCGAAACCATGAGGAACGGTGGATGGTGCGTTGGCAAGTGGTCGGTAGAGTGGCGGGATAACGCAGTGAAAACGTATTCTCACATTAAGTGAGGGTGCCGTTTGCGTTGCGCGCTGGGCACGTTAACAAAGGTCACCGGGATGATCAATGATCGAAAAAAAGTTTGAGTACTCGATGACCAGGGGCGCGGCGGCGCGGAAGATATCGGTCATGTCCGGAAATACGGCCTGGGGACACCCGCCGTCCGGCCGCCCCGGTGCCGGCGCGGCCCCGCGTCCGCGCCCTGACCTCGGGCTTTCCGGCTCCTGGTGGCCCGCCGCACGTGCGAGGAGGCGAGGGCGACGGAGCCCGGCTTAATTTGACTCGCTGTGAAGGGGGCGAGTCAGCGTCTAATCGGAGGTTGTCCCCGGATCGATGTCCGTATCCGGCCGCCCCCTGCCCCACGACGACGCGACCGGAGCCGCGCTGGTCGGACCCGGACGCGCCCGACCGGTAGGCCCACGATGACCGGATGCCGTCCACGGGCCGCGGCTCCCGCACGGGGAACCGGGAGACGCGGCGAGCCCGCGGCCGACGTACGGCCGCGGGCTCGCGGAAAAGCGGGGCAATGCGGGGTGAGGGGCGTGCGCGCGGCACGTCGGCGCCGGGCTCAGCCGCGCGGCACGAGGCACCCCGGCCGGTTGTAGTCGATCACGCTGCCGGGGGCGATGCAGGCGGCGAGGATGTAGGTCTGCTGCGCGTACCCGATGTTCGGGCGCACCGTGATGTTGCCGGACTGGTCCACCTCACACGGGTTGTTCAGCGTGCAGCGGCCGCCGTCCTCGTTGATGGTGTTGTTCACCGCGATGACGTCACCGGACGCCGCGTCGATGACCGGCGACCCCGACGTCCCGCCGATCACGTCGCACTCGGACGTGTAGCGGACCGAGTCCTTCCACGTCCACTGCCCCTCGCGGAGCCGGTAGGCGAACCCGTCGAGGCTGCACGAGTACATGCGCCGCCAGTAGCCCGAGACCACGCGCAGGGAGGTGCCGGCGGTCGGGTGCTGGAGCGACAGCTCCAGAGCGGGCGTGCCGTAGGTCTGCCTGATGCTGGCGTAGCTCCGGTTGAGCCGGTACAGGGCGACGTCCGTGTCCGTCATGGTCGCGTACAGCATCGCCGACGCGCGCAGGGTGCCGAGGGACCCCGTCCCGCTGGAGTTCAGCAGCGTGAACGTGCGGCTGGACGACCGGTTCGTGATGACCTGCCCGGCCGACGGCATGCCGCCCTCGTAGCAGTGGCCGTTGGTCAGCACGAGCGCCGGGTCGCTGTCGGCGGAGTTCGGGGTGCGCACCAGCGAGCCCGAGCAGTTGCTCAGCGCGACGATCCCGGTGAAGTCGACGGCGGCGCGGGTCGGCGCCGGCGCCTGGGGGGCGGCGGACGCGGCGGACGCTGCGGCGGTCAGCGTCCCGGTCCCGAGGAGGGCGGCGACGAGCACGCCCAGAATGCGTCTTTGCATGGCGGGGGGTCCTATCGGGGGTGAGGGCGGCGGGGGCGGGAGCCGCGCCGGCGCCTGCGAGCACCTGGGAGCACACGGCACTCGACGCCGGACGCGCAGCGCGATGGTAACCAGGCCCTTCGCGCCCGGGAAGGCCCGGATCGGCCGACCTGCGGGAACCCGGAGAATCAGGCAGGCATTGCAAAAGCGGACACTCCGCCGGACGTCCGAAAAGCCCCGCCGGACACCCCCGTCCGCGCGCCGCCGCGGCCTAGACTGCGCGGCATGGACCTCAGCGACGCCACACGCATGATCCTGTCCGAGTCGGCGGCGCACCCGGAGCTGCTCCGGGTGACCCGGGAGGCGCACGACCGGCTGGCCCGCGGAGTCGGCGTCCCGCACACGGACCTCAGCTGGATGCTCCGGGAGGCGGCCCGCAAGAACGTCTACCCCGCCCTGCGCACCCGCTACGGCGTCGCCGCCTTCGACGAGATGGTCGTCGTCCTGTGCCGGGAGATCGACCACCAGGCCCCGGTCCCCGCCCGAACGCGCTGACGGCGCCCGAAATGCGCCGACAGCGCACGGATACGGGGAGCGTGCCCGAACCGCTGACGGCGCCCCGCGCCGCGCCTAGACTCCTCTCGGGCGCGACGCGTACCTTCGGCCGGAGGACGCGTACTTCGGCCTGAGGCGGGACAGTGCGCATCAAGGGCGGCGGAGCACCGGACGCGGAACAGCCGTGGAACGAGATCGTCCCCGGGCTGTGGATGGGCGGGCACTTCTACACGGAGTCCTCCGGCGAGCGCGCGCCCGCGGTCGTCGCGGACGAGTTCGACGTCGTCATCAGCATGTACCGCAAGGACGGCCACGGCCCGCCCGCCGACGTGGAGCACCACTACGAGGCCCTGCCGGACAGGCCGCTGACCGCCGTGCAACTGGAGGCGGTGTCGCGCCTCGCCGAGGTGGCGGTGGCGGCGGTGCGGCGCGGCCGGCGGGTGCTCGTCCGGTGCCACTCCGGCTACAACCGGTCCGGGCTCGTCGTCGCGCAGACCCTCATCGAGATGGGCTACCCGGCGGACGACGCCATCTTCCTCGTCCGGTACCGCAGGTCGAAGTGGGCGCTCAGCAACCAGACCTTCGTCGACTACCTGACGACCGGGCTGGACGTGGCGCGGCTCCTGACCGGCCTCGGCAGCCTCACCGAGGACGGCGACCTCACCTAGACCTGGCCGCACCCGGCAGCGCCGGCGGCGGTCAGCGGCCGGCGGCGGCACCGCGGAACGTCCGCCGGTAGGCCGACGGCGACGTCTTCATCGCCCGGACGAAATGGTGCCGGAACGTCGCCGGGCTCTCGAACCCGACGGCCGCGCCGATCTCCTCGATCGGCGCCGTGCCCTCCTCCAGCAGCGGCAGCGCGGCCAGGACCCGCTGGCCGATGACCCACCGCAGCGGGCTCGTCCCCGTCCGCCTGCCGAAATGCCGGACGAACGTGCGCGGCGCGAGGCACGCCACCCGCGCCATCCCCGCGACCGTGACGGGCTCGGCGAGGTGCGCCAGCGCCCAGGCCATCGCGCGCGCGACCGGGTCGTCCTCCGCGGGCGGGTGCACGGCGGCCTCCACGAACTGCGCCTGCCCGCCCTCCCGGTGCGGCGGGACGACCAGCCGCCGCGCGACCATGTTGGCGATGCGGGCGCCGTGGTCCTTGCGGACGAGGTGCAGGCACAGGTCGAGCCCGGCGGCGCTGCCCGCGCCGGTGAGCACGTCGTCGCCGTCCACGTAGAGGACGTCCGGGGTCACGCGGACGCGCGGGTGGCGGCGGCGGAGCAGGTCCGCGTACTGCCAGTGGGTGGTGGCCTCGCGCCCGTCCAGCAGGCCGGCGGCGGCGAGCGCGAACGCGCCCGAGCAGATGGACACGACGCGGGCGCCGCGCGCGTGCGCCGCGCGCAGCGCCGCGACCACCTCGGGCGGCGGGTCCCGCCGGACGTCGGGGACGGCCACGACCATCACGGTGTCCGCGGCCGCGAACGCGTCGAGCCCGTGCTCGGCGGTCATCGTGAAGCCGCCGACCACGCGCATCGGGCCGGGGCCGTACGCGCAGACCCGCAGGTCGTACCAGGGCACGTCCAGTTCGGGCCGGTGCAGCCCGAACACCTCGACGACCGCGCCGAGTTCGAACGGCGTCATCCCGTCGAACGCCAGCACCGAGACGGTGTGCCGGCGTGCCGGGGGAGCGGTGCGCATGGCCGGATCTTAGCGGTGGCGGACGTTCCCGCCACTCCCGGGCCGGTGCCGCGGCCCCCGAGGATCGAACCACCCGCACCGGACGAGGAGCCCCCCGATGACCGACACGCCCACCGACACGCCCACCGACATCTCCGCCGACACGCCCGCCGACACCGCTCACCCCGCCGACGCCGTCTCCGCCGTCACGGCGGTGCCCGCGGGCACCGCCGAGGAGGCGCGGCGGCACTTCGCCGCCCGGCTGGCCTTCGAGACCGATGTGTCGGACGTCGCCGCCGACCTGGCGGCGCGCGTGGCCGGGATCGTCGTCGTCGACACGCGCAGCGCCGAGAGTTGGGCGCAGGGCCACATCCCCGGCGCCGTCCATCTGCCCACCGCCGAGATCGCCGAGCGCGCCGACGCCCTGATCCCCCGGGACGCGACCGTCGTCGTCCACTGCTGGGGGCCCGGCTGCAACGGCGCGCAGAAGGCGGCTCTGGAGTTCGCGAAGCTCGGCCGCCCGGTCAAGGAGATGATCGGCGGGTTCGAGTACTGGGCGCGAGAAGGGTTCCCCGTGGCGCGCGGCGGCGCCGTGACGCGCCGGTCCCCCGACCCGCTGACGGCCCCCGCCTCGGGCGTCGCCTGCGCCTGTTGAGGCGGAGTCGGCGCATGTTCCGGCGGGGACGGGGCATAAGGATGTCCTTCGGCGACGTTAGACTCTACGAATCACTCTTCGACGCCCCCGGCGTCAGGCTCGTCCTTGCAGGCCGCCACATCGCGGTGCCTCCCGAGACGTGCCCCCCTCTCGGAAGGTAATGCGTGACCACAGCTGCCGCTGCACAGAACCCGACCATGCCCGCCACCGCGGACGAGGAGCGGGTTCCCACCTTCGCCGAGCTCGGCATCCCGCCGGTGCTGGTGAGCTCCCTGGAGCGCCAGGGCATCGAGGCGCCCTTCCCGATCCAGGCCGCCGCGATCCCCGACATCATGGCCGGACACGACGTCCTCGGCCGCGGCAAGACCGGTTCCGGCAAGACCCTGGCCTTCGGCCTGCCGCTCCTGTCCCGCCTCTCCGGCCGCAAGGCCGCCCCGAAGCGCCCGCTGGCGCTGATCCTCGTGCCGACCCGCGAGCTGGCCCAGCAGGTCCAGAACAACCTGGAGCCGCTCGGCCGCGGCCTCGGGCTGCGCTTCAAGACCGTCATCGGCCAGACGTCCATGTTCAAGCAGATCGACGCGCTGCGCCGCGGCGTCGAGGTCCTCGTCGCCACGCCCGGCCGGCTGAAGGACCTGATGCGGCAGGGCGCCTGCGACCTGTCCGACATCGAGATCGCCGTGCTGGACGAGGCCGACCACATGGCCGACATGGGCTTCCTGCCCGACGTCACCGACATCCTGGACGCCGCCAAGCGCGACGGCCAGCGCCTGCTCTTCTCCGCCACCCTCGACAAGGACGTGGACGTCCTGGTCAAGCGGTACCTGCACGACCCGGTCACGCACGCGATCGGCCCGGTGGACGAGTCCGTCGACACGATGGACCACCACCTCCTGCTCGTGGCGCCGAAGGAGAAGGGCGCCATCACCGCCGAGATCGCCAACCGCGAGGGCCGGACGATCCTGTTCGCCCGCACCAAGCACGGCGTCGACCGGCTCGCCAAGCAGCTCGTCCAGGTCGGCGTCCGCGCGGCGGGCCTGCACGGCGGCAAGAGCCAGGGGCTGCGCACCCGCACGCTCGCCGAGTTCCGCGAGGGCTCCATCAGCGTGCTGGTCGCCACCGACGTCGCCGCCCGCGGCATCCACGTCGACGACGTGTCGCTGGTCATGCACGTCGACCCGCCGGCCGACCACAAGGACTACATGCACCGCGCCGGGCGCACCGCCCGCGCCGGGGAGCGCGGCACCGTCGTCACGCTCGTCCTGCCGCACCAGGTGCGCTCCACGTCGGCGATGACGCGCCGGGCCGGCATCAACGCGCCCCGCGTCCGGGTGGCGAGCGGCGACGCCGAGCTGGTGAAGCTGACCGGCGCCCGGCAGCCGTCCGGCATCCCGATCGAGGAGCCGATCATCCCCGAGCGTCCGCGCCGCGAGGGCGGCCGTGGCCGGCAGGGCGGCGGCGGGCGCCGCCGGGGTCCGCGCTCCTTCGACCGCCAGGACGGCGGGCGCCGCCGCGAGGGCGAGCCCGGCCGCGGGGAGCACCGCACCTACTCCGGCGGCGACCGTCGGGGCGGCGGCCCGCGCACGGGCGGCGGCTCGCACGGCAACCGCCGCGGCGGTCCCCACAGCGGCGGCGGCGAGCGCCGCGCGGCCCGCTACAACTGACCGACGCCCCTCCAGGGCGACGCATCCGAGAAGCCCCGTCCGGCACCTGCCGGGCGGGGCTTCTCGCGTCCTGCCGTGCGGGACGCCGCCACCGGCCGCCTCTCAGTGAACCCGGCGGCCGTCACCGGCGTCGTAGGTCGCGACGGGAGCGGCGCGCGGAGGAGGGATCCGGAGGGTGACGTACTCGCGGGGGCCGGGACGTCCAGGGGAGGGGGCGCCCGCGTCGCTGGTGATACGCGTCCAATCGGCGACCTTGGCGGGACGGCACCCCGAGGACGATCTACAACCGCGGCGTGCTCGGCTATGAGCCCGCCGAGCCGCCCGGTAAGTCGACGCTGCTCGCCATCTACACGCTGGCGCCGGTCACGGTGATCCTGGCCGTCGTCATCGCCGCCCTCATCGCCCGCTGACGGGGGTTCAGCCGGCCTCTTCCTGGAGGGTGTCGTCCTCCCGGAGGGACTCCTCGCGCACGGTGGACTCCTCGCGGAGCCTGTCCTGGAGGATCTGCAGGCCCTCTAGGCCGTCCACGGACAGGGCGGCCAGCTCGTCCAGGGAGATCAGCGGGCCGTTGCGCAGCGGCGGCTGCCAGCCGTTCTCCTTGTCGTGGCTGCGCAGCACCTTCGCGGGAACGCCGCCGATGACCGAGTGGTCGGGGAACTCGCCGCGGACCACGGCGCCGCCGGCGACGGCGACGTTCCGGCCGAGCCGGGTGCCCGGCAGGATGATCGCGCCGGTGCCGATCCAGCAGCCGTCGCCGATCACGACCGGGTTGTTCTCCGGCCACTGCCGGCCTATCGGCGTGTTCAGGTCGCCGTAGGTGTGGTTCTGGTCGGTGATGTAGACGTTGGGGCCGGTGAAGACGTCGTCGCCGATCTCGATGGACTGGTGCCCGACGATGTGGGTGCCGCGGCCGAGGGAGCAGCTCGCGCCGATCCGGACGATGACGTCCGGGCCGAGGTCCAGACCGGGGACGAACCCGGCGGAGATCGTGACGTGCGTCCCGACGAGGGTGTGGTCGCCGATCGAGATCCACGGCTCGCCGTAGATCGAGCCGACGGGGAAGCCGATGCAGGCGCCCTCGCCGAGGTAGGCGAACTTGCGCCGGCCGGGGGTGTGCGGGGTGATCTCGCCGTGCCGCTGGACCCATTCCCAGGCGCGGTGCACGGCCACGTGCACGCCCTGCCGCGCCCGCTGCCTCGCGCGGGCCGCCAGCGCCTGCCGGACGGAGTTCTTCGGCGACATGGGCGTTACCGTACCGGGTGGTAGCAACCCCCGCGCACGGCGGAGCGCAACTCGCGGACGGGGATGGACCCCCGGCACGGCGGAGGGCCCGGCCGTTCGGAACGGCCGGGCCCTCCGGTGCGCGCACTAGTGCGGCGAATGCACCTGACCGTCGACATCGGCGCCGGAAACCGTCATGGAGTCGGCCGATGTGGCGTCCTCCACATGCTCCCCGGAACCCTTGGTCATGTCGCGGATGACGCCGCGCCGCGTCGCGACCACACCGGCCGCGCCGACGACGGCGACGGCGCCCATCATCGCCATGAGCGTGCCGCGCCCGGGACCGGACCGCCGCGGCGGCTCGACCCGTCCGGCGACATCGCTCAGAAACGTGCTCACCCGCGGGGCGAGCCCGGACTCCACGTACCGGGCCGCTCGCCGGAGCCTCGGTGCGCTCCAGCCGCGGACGAGCATGACACGCTCCTGCGCGGCGGGTGCGATCCGCTCCGCCGTGCTGGAGGCACTCTGCCGACACATCTCGGCGCCCTGCCGGGCCGCCTCCTGGACACGGCCGAACCGCGTGAGGACTTCCTCCCGCGGCTTCCGGCGGAGACTGATCATTAGGGACACGCTAACCTCCCTGTTTGCGAGGTCCTGTCGTGCAGCCTTCCCAGCGATCGGGAGGTAAACCCCGAATGCGTGACCGGCTGTGCGCGCGGGGTAGTCGAATCGGGCGCGACCGAGACCGTAACGTTTCGAGCAAGACATCCATCCGATGAGAGAGGCGGCCAGCGTGGCCAACGAGATCTTCGCGACGCTCACCACGTCGCTCGGCAAGATCGTGATCCAGCTCTACCCGGAGCAGGCGCCGGAGACCGTGGCGAACTTCGTCGAGCTGGCGGAGGGCACCCGGACCTGGACCGACCCGAACACCGGCCAGAAGACCGACAGGCCGCTCTACAACGGGACGATCTTCCACCGCGTCATCGACCAGTTCATGCTCCAGGGCGGCGACCCGCTCGGCACCGGCACCGGGGGCCCCGGCTACCAGTTCAAGGACGAGTTCCACCCGGACCTGAAGTTCAACCGCCCCTACCTGCTGGCGATGGCGAACGCCGGGCCCGGCACCAACGGCTCCCAGTTCTTCATCACGCTGAGCGTCGCGCACACCCAGCACCTGACCGGCCGGCACACCATCTTCGGCAAGGTCATCGAGGGCACGGACGTCGTCGACCGCATCGGCAAGGTGGAGACCGGGCGCGGCGACCGCCCGAAGCAGGACGTCGTCCTGGAATCGGTGACGATCGAACGTCGTTAGTCGTCTCTAGTAGTAGAGACCCGCGCGACGCGGAACCCGCACCGGCCACGGAGCCCAGATGAGCACAGACCACAGTCCCGCCCCCGAGACCTCGGTGCCGACCTGTTACCGGCATCCGGGGCGCGAGACGTATGTGCGCTGCACCAGGTGCGACCGCTACATCTGCCCCGACTGCATGCGGGACGCGGCGGTCGGGCACCAGTGCGTGGAGTGCGTCGCCGAGGGCAACCAGGGCGTCCGCAGGGCGGTGCCCCGGACGGTCCTCGGCGGACGGGCCGCCGCGTCCGCGGTGCCGGTCGTCACCTACACGCTCATCGGCGTGTGCGTGGCGGCGTACGCGGCCGAGCTGGCGTCGTGGCGCGTCGTGTGGGAGTTCATGATGCTCGGCCAGGCCGTCCTGCCGGACGGCCATGTCGGCGGCGTCGCGCAGGGCGAGTGGTACCGGCTCTTCACCACGATGTTCCTGCACCAGCGCGGCGGGTCGTTCGGCATCACCCACATCCTGTTCAACATGTGGGCGCTGTACGCGGTCGGCCCCGCGCTGGAGCAGGTGCTCGGACGCTGGCGCTACCTGGCGCTCTACCTGCTGTCCGGCCTCGGCGGGTCGGTGCTGCTGTACCTGGTCGGCGCCCCGCAGGACTCGGCGGTCGGCGCGTCCGGCGCGATCTTCGGGCTGTTCGGGGCGTACTTCGTGATCGGCCGCAGGCTGGGCGGGCCGGTCGGGCCCATCGTGGTGCTGCTGGTGATCAACCTGGTGATCACGTTCTCGGTGCCGGGCATCTCGTGGCAGGGCCACGTCGGCGGCCTCGCCGTGGGCGCGGTGCTCGCCGCGGCCTACGCGTATGCTCCCGCCGCGCGGCGCCGGCTGTTCCATCTCGGGGCGCCGCTGCTCACGCTGGCGCTGCTCGCGGCGCTGGTGCTGATGCGGACGGCCGAGCTGAATCCCGCCATGTAGCCGGACGGCGACGCGGTTCGGCGACGCGGACGCCGTCCACCCGCGGCGGCGTCCGCGCAGCCGAACCGTCGGACCGGGCCTGTGGAAAGTTCCTGTGGAAAACCTGGGGAAAGCCGGGGTGGGAGATCCCCGACCTGTGGATAACCCGCCGTCAGCGCCAGCGGGTCGAGAGGATCACGCCGAGGATGATCGCCGCGAAGCCGATGCCCAGGTTCCAGTTGTGCAGGTCGGTCATGAACGGCACGTCGGTGCCGGTGCTCGCCGTCACGTAGAAGACGGCGATCCAGATCAGGCCGATGAGCCACAGCCCGACCATCGTCGGCACCAGCCAGCGGGGGCTGACCTCGGGCGCCTTCGACTTCTGGGGCGGGGTGTAGACGGCCTTCTTACGCACTTTCGACTTGGCCACGGTGGGATCGATCTCCTCGGGCGTCCGGCGGCCGGAGCGCCGGACCGCGCATGGGTGTTTTGTCGGTTAGCGTAGTCGCTGGTGACCACTGTCTGATGAGCAATGTACGGCGTTCCGCGTGGGGAAGCATCATCCCAGCTCTCACGCTCCTCGCGGGCACCTTGTTCGCGGCGAGCGCGAGCACGGCCCGCGGCACGAGCCTGCGCGAGCAGGGCCGCACCCGGATCACCGAGCTCATCACCGCCGAACAGCGTCGCGGCCGCGCGGAGCGCGCCGAGTACCGGCGGTTGCGCGACCAGGTAGACCGTATCTCCCAGGAGGCCGGACGTCACGACGCCCGCGTGCGCGACGCCCGGGAGGAGGCCGAGCGGCGCGCGGCCGGAGCCGGGTTCGCCCCGCTCACCGGGTCCGCCGTCCGCGTCACGCTGGACGACGCGCCGCTGCCCGAGTCGGGCGCCCTGCCGCACGGCGTCGGCCCGGACGACCTCGTCGTCCACCAGGCCGACGTCCAGGCCGTCGTCAACGCGCTCTGGGCGGGCGGCGCCCAAGGCATGCAGATCATGGATCAGCGGATCATCGCGACGAGCGCCGTCCGGTGCGTCGGCAACACGCTGATCCTCCAGGGCGTCGTGTACTCCCCGCCGTTCCAGATCACCGCCGTCGGCGACCCGGACCGGCTCCGCGCGGCGCTCGGCGCGTCCGCCGAGATCGCCGTCTACCGCAAGTACGTCCGCGCGTACGGGCTCGGCTACTCGGTGCGGAGCGTGGGACGGGCCACGCTGCCGCCCTTCACCGGCAGCGTGACCTTGAAGCACGCTACGGTTCCGGCGAGGCCGGGCGGCTGACCCGACCGGACGAGGAGGCACGCGGTGCGGACGGTGATCCGGGGCATGGGCGAGCTGTGCATCACCGCCGGCCTGATCGTCATGCTGTTCGTCACCTACGAGCTGTGGGGGACCGGGCGCTACACCCAGGGCCAGCAGGACCGGCTGCAGGACGAGATGATGCACAGCTGGCGCGCCGCCCCGTCCGCGTCGGGCAAGGTCACCACGGAGAAGGTGAAGCTCGGCAAGGGCCTCGCGGTGATCCGCGTCCCGCGGTTCGGCGACGACTACCGCTTCGTCGTGGTGGAGGGCGTCACCCGCGCCGACCTCCGCAAGGGGCCCGGCCACTACCCGGGCACCGCGCTGCCCGGCCAGGTCGGCAACTTCGTCGTCTCCGGGCACCGGACGACGTACTCCGCCCCCTTCAACCGGCTCGGCGAGCTCGACCGGGGCGACAGGATCCTCATCGACACCCGCGACCGGCAGTACGTCTACACGGTCACCGACCGCAGGATCGTCAAGCCGTCGGC
This sequence comes from Actinomadura sp. NPDC049382, assembly GCF_040677125.1. Taxonomy (NCBI): domain Bacteria; kingdom Bacillati; phylum Actinomycetota; class Actinomycetes; order Streptosporangiales; family Thermomonosporaceae; genus Actinomadura; species Actinomadura sp. NPDC049382. The sequence goes on along the minus strand of NZ_JBFARO010000065.1, from coordinate 7,795 downwards.
GGTGGAGGTGACCGCGCCCGTGCCGTTCCATCCGAAGCGCCGGCCGACCGAGCGGCTGATCACGCTCACCACCTGCCACCCCAAGTACTCCGCCGCCGAACGAATGATCATCTTCGGTGAGCTGGCCGAGGCGCTGCCGCGCGTGCCGGCCGCCGCCGGCACGTAGGAGGTCGTCCCGTGTACGCCTGGATCTGGTGCCGCCTCCCCGGCGAGTGGCCCACCAAGGCCGCCATCGCGGCCGGCATCGTGCTCGCGGTCGTCGCGGTCCTCTGGTACGCGGCCTTCCCCCGGGTGGAGGCGAAGCTCCAGTTCGACCACGGCGTCGTCCAGGACCCGGGTGTCGTCCAGAGTCCGGCGCCGTCCGGTTCCGCGCCGCCCGGCTGACGGTGCACCGCTCTGACCTGCACGGACTCCGAGAGTCGCACCGCCCGCCGGAAGGATGAGAAAAATTCGGTTGAAATCCGTAACGTCCTAGGGCCGCGTGACGAAGACCATAACGAGGGCTTCCGCCATTGCCCCCGAGTGGCGGAAGCCCTGCTTCATGCCCGGACCAGGACGGACCGCGGCCCCGTCCCACGGCCTCCGCGCACGCGAAGGGCCCCGGCTCCCCCACATGGGGAACCGGGGCCCTTCGCGCGTTCAGCGGGCCGTTCAGCCCTCGCCGTCGCCCGGCGGCCAGCCCGGCAGGTTCGGCGACGAGGGACCGCCCGGCTGGGTCGGGGTGGGCGGCGGCTTCTCCGCGACGAAGATCGTCACCGTGTCGCCCGGGGCGACCGTGGCGCCCTCGGTCGGCTGCTGGTCGAAGACGAAGCCCGGCGCGACCTGCTTGTCCGGGGGCGGCGTGCCCTTCTCCACCCGGCACTTCAGCCCGGCCGCCTCCAGCTTCCCGCACGCGGCGCGCTGGCTGTTGTTGAACAGGTTCGGCATCTGCACGCTCGACGGCCCGTTGGAGAACACCACCGTGATGGTCGCGTTCTTCGGCGCCTTCGTCCCGCCGGCCGGGTCGGTGCGGATCACGGTGAGGCGCGGGACGGTGTCGCTCGTCTCGGCCCGCCTCTGCACCTCGAAGCCCTTGGCCTCCAGCAGCTTCTTCGCCGTCGCGTACGGCTGCCCGGCGACGTTCGGGACCTCGATCTCCGTCGGCGGCTTCTTGCCCTTGGACACGAGCAGCGTCACCGTGGCGCCCTTGGCGGCGTTCGTGCCGGGCTTCGGATCGGAGCCGATGACGTTGCCCGCGTCGATGTCGTCGCTGAACTCCTTCTTCGGCTCGCCGAGCTGGAAGCCGAGCTTGGTCAGCTGCGCCGTCGCCTCGCTCTCCGAGACGTTGACGATGCTCTGTGGGATCGCGACCTGCGTGTTCTTCTCACCGCCGCCGCCGCTCAGCATCCAGCCGATCAGCGCGGCGCCGCCGATGAACAGCACGGCGAGGCCCACCCACAGCGCGGCCTTCCGCCCGCCCCCGCCGCGCTCGGGCATGTCGTCGTCGTAGCGGACGGGAGGCAGCCCGTACCCGTCGTCCTGCGGGTGGTGCATCTGCGTCCGGGACGCGCCGTGCGGCGGGTAGGCCCCCATCACCTGGGTGCCCTGCGGCACCTGCGCGCCGCCCATCAGCATCGTGGACGCCGCCGTCGACGCCACCGGATGCCCCTGCAGGACGCGCTGGATCTCCTGCCGGAACTCCGTCGCGTTCTGGTAGCGGTGGTCGGCCTCCTTCGCCATCGCCTTCAGCACCATCGCGTCGGCCCACTGCGGGATCTGCGGGTCCACCTGGGACGGCGGGACCGGCTCCTCCCGGACGTGCTGGTAGGCGATCGCGACCGGGGAGTCGCCGGTGAACGGCGGCTTCCCGGTGAGCAGCTCGTACAGGACGCAACCGGTCGAGTAGATGTCGCTGCGGGCGTCCACCCGCTCACCGCGCGCCTGCTCCGGGGACAGGTACTGCGCGGTTCCGATCACCTGGGCGGTCTGCGTCATCGTGGACGCCGAGTCGGCCATGGCGCGGGCGATGCCGAAGTCCATGACCTTGACCTCGTGCTGCCGGGTGAGCATCACGTTGGCCGGCTTGATGTCGCGGTGCACGATCCCGCCGCGGTGGCTGTAGTCCAGCGCCCGCAGGATCCCGTCGGTGATCTCCAGTGCCTTCTCGGGCAGCAGCGCGCGGTTCTCCCGGAGCAGGTCGCGCAGCGTGCTCCCGTCCACGTACTCCATCACGATGTACGGGATCGGGGTGTCGCCGATCATGTCCTCGCCGGTGTCGTACACGGCGATGACCGAGGGGTGGTTCAACGACGCGGCCGACTGGGCCTCGCGCCGGAACCGGGCTTGGAACGTAGGGTCACGGGCCAGGTCGGACCGCAGCGTCTTGACGGCGACGACGCGATCGAGGCGCAGGTCTCGGGCACGGTAGACCTCGGCCATGCCGCCCCGCCCGATCACCGAATCGAGCTCGTAGCGGCCGCCGAGCAGCCGAGGTTGACTCATATGTGCACTTTCCCTCGTACGTCTACACCTGGTGTTCCGAACCTAGCTTCCCGCTCTCGGTCGGCGAGGGCGCCGGGCTCGAAGTTGACGGAGTCGTGGTGCTCCCCGTCGGTGTGGGTGTTGGCTTGGGGGCGGTGGCAGTCGCCCGGGGCGATTTCATCGATGTCTTCTGTGAAGGGGACGTCTTGGGCGTCACTCGCGTTGACGGACGGATCCTATGCTTCCGGTGCCGTGGGGTGACAGCCGGCCGTTGGGGGGTGCTGCTCGCCCGGCGGGTGGGCGGGGCGCTCGGACGTTCCGCGGGGTCGCCCACGAGGCCGTCGCCGACCGGGCTGGTGGCCGGGGCGGCGGGTGGATCCCGCTCGTCCTCGCCGGATCCCGCGGACGCCAGCCCCTTCCACAGCGAGCCGACGACGATCACGAAGACCAGCACGAGGACGGCCGCGACCGACGCGTACGTCAGCGTCGTGCGTCGTTGCACTGTCCCACGCGAGAGGTTATCCGCCGCCGGGTCAGCGTCAAATCCCGACAAAGCTGCCGATTGCGTAACGATGGGGTCTCCGCCCCGAGCGGCGTGCCTGCCGCGTCGCGGGGCGCTGCGAGGAGCCGAGGCGGAGGCGGCGGAGGCGGTGGACGCACCGGCGGGCGCCCCCGCCGCCGGCGGCCTGACGGGGCGCGCCCCCGCCAGCGACGCCCGGATCGCCAGCGCCCGCGCCGCGACGCGCCCCGCGTCCGGCGGACGGTCCAGCGGGTCCTTCGCCAGCATCTCCATGACCAGCTCGCGGGCGGCGTACGGCACCCGGGCCGGCAGCTCCGCGGGCGCGTCCCGGACGTGCTTGAGCGCCACCTCCACCGGCGTCGAGCCGTCGAACGGCGGCGCGCCCGTCAGGCACTCGTAGGCCACCACGCCCAGCGAGTACAGGTCGGCCTTCGGCGACAGCTCCTTGCCCTGCGCCTGCTCCGGCGAGATGTAGTGCGCCGTCCCCATGACCATCCCGGTCTGGGTCTGCGACGCCGCCGCCAGCCGCCGCGCGATCCCGAAGTCGGTGATCTTCACGGTGCCGTCCGGGGACACCATCAGGTTCGCCGGCTTGACGTCCCGGTGCACGATCCCGGCCTCGTGCGCCACCGTCAGCGCCCGTCCCGCCTGCACCACCAGGTCCAGGACGGCCTCCAGCGGCAGCCCGCCGTCGCGGGCCAGGATCTCGTCGAGCGGCTCGCCCGACACCAGCTCCATCACCAGGAACGTCCGGCCGCCGTGCTCCCCGAAGTCGAACGCCCGCGCGATCCCCGGATGCCGCAGCTCCGCCGCGAACCGCGCCTCCGACTCGAACCGGGTGCGCGCCCGCACGTCCGAACCGAGCTCCAGCCGCAGCAGCTTCACCGCGACCTGCAGGCCCGTCACCGCGTCCGACGCGCGCCAGACCTCGCCCATCCCGCCGATGGCCAGCCGCTCCAGCAGCCGGTACCGGTCGCTCAGGACGAGGCCCGGGCTCACTTCTGCAGGACCTTGGCCATGATCGCGGCGGCGATCGGGCCCGCGTTCTCGGCACCCGAGCCCGGCGCCTCGGTCATCACGGCGAACGCGTAGCGCGGGTCCTTCATCGGGCTGAACCCGACGAACCAGTTGGCGTTCGGGTTGCCCGGACCCTGCTCCGCCGTACCCGTCTTGCCGGCGATCCGCCTGCCCGCCAGGTTCTTCGCGGTGCCCTCGGTGACCACCGCGCGCATCATGTCCTCGAGCTGCTCGGCCTGGTCGCCGGTCATCGCCTTCCCGAACTCCTTCGGGGACGCGCCGTACAGCTGGCTCTGGTCCTTGGCGCGGACGGTCTGCACCACGTACGGGTTCATGATCTTGCCGCCGTTGGCGACCGCGGCGGCGACCATCGCCATCTGCAGCGGCGTCGCGCGCACGTTCTCCTGGCCGATGCCGGACCGGGCCGTCCCGTCCGCGCCCGTCGGGGTCTTCTTGCCGCTGGCGTCCGTGAACGCCACCGGGACGTCGCTCTCGGCCGTGTAGAAGTCGGGCTCCAGCTCCACCCGCTTGCCGAACCCGAACTTCGTGGCGCCGTCGTGCAGCCCCTGGATGCCCATGTCCAGCGCCATCTTGCCGAACGTCGTGTTGCAGGACTCGGCGAACGCGCCGCGCAGCGAGGCCGCGCCGCCGCAGCTGCCGCTGTCGTGCGAGTTCGGCAGCGGCTGCCCCGACTCCGGCAGGGTCAGCTGGCCGGTGTTGACGGTCGACGAGCTGTTGATGCCGAGCTTCTGCATCGCCAGCGCCGCCACCAGCGTCTTGAACGACGAACCGGGCGGGAACGTCTGGCTGAGCGCGTTGTCGACCAGGGGCTTGATGACGCCCTCGCCCTTGTCGAGCTGCTCCAGCCGCTTGCCGCCCGTCAGCCCGGTCTGCGGCGCCACCTCGTTCGGGTCGAACGACGGCCACGACGCGGCCACCTTCACCGCGCCCGTCTTCACGTCGATCACCACGGCGCCGCCGCGGCGGCCCTGCTGCGTCCGCGCCTTCAGCTGCGCGTACGCGGTGCGCTGCGCCCCCGGGTCGATCGTCAGCTCGACGTTCGCGCCCTCGGCCTTCTTCCCGATGAACATGTCGAACCAGCGCTGCTGCGTGATCCGCTTGTCCTTGCCGCCGAGCAGCGAGTTGTAGGCCCGCTCGACCTGCGTGGCGCCGCCGTTGAAGTACCCGGTGACCGGCGCGAAGACCGGCCCGTCCTTGTAGGACCGGCCGTACTTCGGGTTGTCCTTCCCGGTCTCCTTGGAGATCACCAGCACCTCGCCGCCCGCGGAGATCTCGCCGCGCGGCGCGTTGAACACGTCCGCGTACTGCCGGCTGTTGCGGGCGTCGGTGCGCAGGTCCTCCGCCTGGCTGCCCTGGACGTAGTTGACCTGCGCCATCAGCCCGAAGAACAGCAGCATCGCGAAGATCGCCACCCGCCGAACCGGCTTGTCCATGTTCATAGGGGGGAAGTCACCTCGTGCTCACGATCTGGGTCATGCCCTCGTCCTGGATCGCCTGCGGGGCCGGCTTGCGCGCGTCATGGCTCATCCGCACCAGGATCGCGATCAGGATCCAGTTGGCCATCAGCGACGAACCGCCCTGCGACAGGAACGGCGTCGTGAGACCGGTCAGCGGGATGAGCCGGGTGACCCCGCCCACGATCACGAAGACCTGGAGGGCCAGCACGAACGACACACCGCCCGCGAACAGCTTCAGGAACGGGTCCCGCGCCGCCACGGCCGTCTTCATCCCGCGCTGCACGATCAACGCGTAGATCAGCAGGATCACCATCAGCCCGGTCAGCCCGAGCTCCTCGCCGAGCGAGTCGAAGATGAAGTCGCTGAACGACAGCGGCGTCCGCCACGGCTCGCCCTGGCCGAGCCCCGTGCCGAGGACGCCGCCCTGCCCCAGCGCGAACAGCCCCTTCATCAGCTGCGCGCTGTCGGAGTACTCGCCGCCGAGCTTCGCGCAGGCCGTGAAGCCCGGCGAGATCACGCCCTCGACGTCGTTCTGCTTGTAGATCTCGGTGTCGGGGTTGACGGGCACGACCTTGCCGCTCTCCAGCAGGCAGCCGCCGTCGAAGTACGGCTTCGGGTTCTGCCAGATGTCGATGCGCTGGTTCACGTGGCCCATGAACGGCAGCAGCGTCGCGACGAACACGCCCACGGCGAGCAGCCCGACACCGATCACCACCCAGGAGACCCGCTGCGTCGCGATGTAGAGCATCGACACGAACAGGCCGAAGAACAGCAGCGCGGTACCGAGGTCCTTCTGGAGGAACAGCACGCCCAGGCAGAAGAACCAGATCACCATGATCGGGCCGAGGTCGCGGCCCCGCGGCAGGCTGACCGGGCCGACCTTCTTGCCGATCAGCGACATCGCCTGCCGCTTGTTCACCAGGTAGCCGGCGAAGAACACGACCAGCAGCAGCTTCGCGAACTCGCCCGGCTGCACCGAGAACGGACCCAGATGGATCCACACCCGGGCGCCGTTGATCTCCGCGCCGATGCCCGGGACGATCGGCAGCAGCAGCAGGATCACGGCGGTGAGGCCGATCAGGTACGTGTAGCGCTGCGCCGTCTTCGGGGTGAACGACAGCGGCGCGTCCGGCTTCTCGGTGTCCCGCATGATCAGGACGGCGGCGACGAACAGCCCGATGCCGACGAACGTCCACATCAGCTGGCTGGGCGCGTCCGCGGCGTCCGGGAGGAGCTTCTTGCCGGCCAGCGCCGCGGCCTTGCGGTCGGCGCTGGTGTCCAGGTCGAGCCGGTAGATCATCGTCAGCCCGATGCCGTTCAGCGCGACCGCCAGCGGCAGCAGCAGCGGATCGGCGTACGGGGTGAACTTCGCCTGCACGAAGTAGGCGACGAGCGCCAGCACCGCGAGGCCGCCGCCGTACACGAACAGGCCCGCCGGGATGCTGCCGTCACGGGCCAGCCCGACCTCCGCGAACGCCGACAGCGTCATGACCATCGCGAAGATCAGCAGGGCCAGCGAGGCGGCGTTGCGCCGCTGGTACGGCAGCCGCGCCCGGATCTGCTCCCCGATCGACTGCATCTACGAGCTCCCTCCGCTGGAGGGGCAGTCCTTCGGCTTGCCCGCCGCGTTGTCGGTGCACTGGTCGCGCCGCTTCTCCAGCGCCTGCAGCGCGCTCTGCGCCGCGGCCCGGCCGATCATCGGCGGGGTGCCCTTGGTGATCTCCGTCGCGTCCGACCGGGGCAGCTCGCTCAGCAGGACCTCGCTGGTGACGATCTTCGTCTCCTGGCAGTTCTGCTGGCCCTTGCCCCGCACGATCGCGACCTTGCCGCCGGCCTGGACGAGCGTGTACTTGCAGACCACGTCGGTCAGCTTCTTCCAGTCCTTCGGGCCGTCCACGGTGTAGGTCGACCGGACCCGCTGCTGGATGTCCTCCGGCAGATCGCTCACCTGGATCTTCGGCTCCGGCTGCTTGGACGCCGGCCGCGACAGGTCGAGGCCCGGCACCTCCTGCGGCGTGCCCCGGTACAGGACGACGGTGTCGCCGGTCGCGCCGATGTAGTAGCCGTTCCGGACGTTCTGCAGCAGCACGAAACCGCCCGCCACCACGCCCACCACGACCACGCCCGCGACGACGATCAGCCACGTCCAGCGGCGGGCGCCGCCGCGCCGCGGCCGCTCCATCGGCGCCTGCTGGATCGTGCCCGGCGGGGGCGGGCCGCCCATCGGGTCGCCCATCGGCGCGGGCGCCGGCGGGGGAGGCCGCTCGTCCACCGCCACCGGCGGCTGCGGCCGCGTGTCGCGCAGCTGCGCCGCGCGGCC
>NZ_JBFARO010000064.1:0-44158 GCF_040677125.1 Actinomadura sp. NPDC049382 | reverse complement strand
GGGACTGGATCTCCTCGGCGGTGGCGTTGCCGCGCAGCATCTCGATCATCTCCATCGTCCAGATGCCGGACAGCGCGCGGGCGGCGAGGCGGCGGCCAGCCGGTCCTTCAGCTCGGCGGCGTTCCAGGGGGCGTCCCGGTAGGCGTCCTCGGCGGCGGCGAGGATCGCGGCGGCGGGCTCCTTCATCGCCTTCTTCCAGGACTGCTCGTCGATCGGCGGCTCGTCCAGGCAGACGAAGTCGATCATCTGGACGATCTCCGAGAGCAGCGTGATCCGGGTCTGGGCGAGCGGCGCGAGCTCGGCGAACACGGCGACGTCCACGTCGAAGGGCGCCCGCTCCAGGAAGGGCAGGCATTCGGCGATGAACTTCTCGACGGGCAGCGCGCGGATGTACTCGCCGTTGAACGAGCGGAGCTTCTTCTCGTCGAAGAACGCGGGCGAGGAGTTGACGTCCTCGATGCGGAACTCGTCGACGATCACGTCCCAGGGGACGATCTCGCGGTCGCCGGACGGGGCCCAGCCGAGCAGCATCAGGTAGTTGCGCATGGCCTCGGCGAGGTAGCCCTCGGCGCGGTAGTCCTCCAGGGCGACCTTGTCGCGGCGCTTGGACAGCTTCTGCCGCTTCTCGTTGACGATGACGGGGACGTGCGCCCAGACGGGCGGCTCGCCGCCGAGCGCCTCCCACAGCAGCTGCTGCTTGGGCGCGTTGGACAGGTGCTCCTCGCCGCGCACGACGTGGGTGATGCCCTGGCTCATGTCGTCGACCGCGTTGGCCAGCAGGAAGGTGACCGAGCCGTCGGCGCGGGCGATGACGAAGTCCTCCAGGACGGCGTTCTCGAAGACGGGCTTGCCGCGCAGCAGGTCGACGACGGTGGTCTGGCCCTCGTCGGGGGTGCGGAAGCGGAGGGCGCGTCCGGGGCCGGGCTCCAGGCCGCGGCCGCGGCAGAAGCCGTCGTAGCCCTTGTGCTGGTCGCCGGTGCGGGCGACGATCGCCTCGCGGCTGCAGTCGCAGTAGTAGGCGCGGCCGGCGTCCTTCAGCGTCTGGACGGCCTCGGCGTGCCTGTCGGCGTTGGCGGACTGGAAGTAGGGGCCTTCGTACTGCTCGCCGTCCATCCCGAGCCAGGCGAGGGCGCGGATGATGCCCTCGGTCCATTCGGGGCTGTTGCGGGAGGCGTCGGTGTCCTCGATGCGCAGTACGAGCGTCCCGCCGGACTGGGCGGCCATCACCCAGTTGAACAGCGCCGAGCGGGCGCCGCCGACATGGAACATGCCGGTCGGGGACGGGGCGAAGCGTACGCGGATCGAAGAGCTCGAAGACATGCCTCAAGGGTAGAGCGCGCGGGCCCCCGCTCGCGCCGGGACCCGCGCGCCGCCGCGGATTCAGGGCCTCCAGCGCGGGTCGCGGCCGGCCAGGCCGAGGACCCGGTCGAGCAGGGGGGCGTCCTCCGCCACGGGCACCTCGGGCCCGAACGCGCCGTACTTCCGGCTGACGTCGGCCATCGCGCGGGTCTGCTCCCAGGCCGCCTGGACGGTCTCGGCCGGGAAGGCGGGCTCGCGGCCGGTGGCGACCGCGAGGTCCCAGCCGTGCAGGACGCCTTCGACGAACACGATCCCGCCGATGAACCCGGCGGGCATGCCCTCCTTGGCGCCGGTGAGGCTGGTGTCGCCCTCCCATGCCGCGGGGTCCTGCCACGCCTCGGCGGTCTTGCGGGACTGCTCCTCGAACCGCTCGGCCCAGTGCGGCTCGGCGGTGAAGTCGTGGTCTTCCCCGGGCCCGGTCGGCGGCGCCTTGCGCGCGGCGGCCTCGGCCCGCCCGGTCCACAGGATCAGGTGGTTCACCAGGCCCCGCACGTCCCATTCGGGGCACGGGGTCGGCGCGTCCAGTTTCGCGGGCGGGATCTCCAGGACGATCCGCGCCGCGGCCTCGGCGGCGGAGAGCATCTGGCTCCGGATATCCATGGTCTTTCCCTCGCTCATCAGTTCGAACATCCGTCCACGCTAGGACGGAACGCGGCGCGGGTCTTGAAGAAACGCGACACCGGTAGCCTGGATCCGATGGACCGATCCCTACCCGGCGGGACGCGGGGCATCCTGCGCCCCCGGACGGGCCTGGAGCGCTTCGACGTGGAGCGGATCGCGCCCTGCCCCGCCCTCGCGCCGTTCGTGGCGAACTTCTGGGTGCTGCGCTGGGATCTGCGGGGCCGTCCGCCGCACCGGCAGCAGGTGCTGACGCGCCCGTCCGTGCACGTCACGTTCACGAGTTACCTGACGTCCGGGGCGACGCGCGCGCGGATCGCGGGCGTGGTGCGGGACGATTTCGTCGAGGAGATCCACGGCGAGGGCCGCGTGGTCGGGGCGGCGTTCCGGCCGGGCGGGTTCAGGCCGTTCATGGACGCGCCCGCCGCCTCGCTGACCGGCCGCTTCGCGGGGGTGGACGAGGTGTTCGGCGCGGCGGGGCTCGCGCTCGCCGGGGAGGTCTTCGCGGCGGCGAGCGCCGAGGAGGGCGTCGCCCGGCTGGAGGGGTTCCTCGCGGAGGCGGCCCCCGAGCCCGACCCGGCGGCCGAGCGGGCCGCCTCGGTGGTCGCGCGGATCGCGGAGCGCCCCGGCCTCGTCCGGGTGGACGAGCTGGCCGCCGCGGAGGGGCTCAGCGTGCGGGGGCTGCAGCGCCTGTTCCACGAGTACGTGGGGATCAACCCGAAATGGGTGATCCGGCGGTTCCGGATGCAGGAGGCCGCCGAGCGCGCCGCGTCCGGCGCGGGCGTCGACTGGGCGGCGCTGGCGGCCGAGCTGGGCTATGCCGACCAGGCGCACTTCACCCGCGACTTCACCGCCGCCGTCGGGACGCCGCCCGCGCGGTACGCCCGCGAGGCGGGTCCTGGCACTATCGAGGCATGACCGTCCCCCGTCCCTCCCCCGGCGACCCCGACCCCCTCGATGACCTGGACGCCTTCGGGGCGCTCGCGGCCCGGAGGCTCGGCTCGTTCGCGCACACGACCGTGCCGGACGCGCCCGGCCTGCGCCGCGCCGGGGTCGTGCTGTGCGCGGTGGAGCACGGCGGCGTCCCGTCGGTGATCCTGATCAAGCGCGCCTACCGGGGGCGGAACGCGGGCCAGTGGGGGCTGCCGGGCGGGCGGCTGGAGGACGGCGAGACCGAGGAGGAGGCGGCGCTGCGCGAGCTGCACGAGGAGATCGGGCTGGCCGCCGGGCCGGCGGACGTCCTCGGCCGGCTCGACGACTTCCCCGCCAGCTCCGGCTTCGCGATCACCCCGATCGTGGTGGCGCTGCGGGATCCGGGCCCGCTCGCGCCGAGCCCGGACGAGGTCCACTCCGTCCACTACACGAGCCTGCGGAGGCTGGCGGACGACGACACCCCGCACTGGGTCCCGCAGCCGGACGGCGGGAGCCTCCTGCAGATGCGGCTCGGCCCGAGGTGGCGCGTGCACGCCCCGACCGGGGCGATGCTGTGGCAGTTCCGGGAGGTCGTGCTGCTCGGCAGGCCCGCTCGGGTCGCCGGTTTCGCCCAGCCGGACTGGACGCGCAACTGACCCGCTGCGCTCGCGCCCTACGGCCGCCGGCTCAGAAGGTGCCGCCGTCCACGACGATGCGCTGCCCGGTGACGTAGGACGCGCCGTCCGAGACGAGGAACCGCACGACGTCGGCGACCTCCTCGGGCGAGCACACGTGCCCGTACGGGGACATGGCGTCCTGCTGCCGGATGTCCTCGACGCCCGCGGTGGCGCGCACGAGCCGGCGTCCCATGTCGGTGTCGACCAGCCCGGGCGCGACCACGTTGACGTGCATGCCGTTGCCGCGCTCCTCCTTGGCGAGGACCTGCGCGAGCGCCTCCATCGCCGCCTTGCCCATCGCGTAGGGGCCGCCGAACGGCGGCATGATGTCGGTGATCACGCTGGAGACGAACACGACGTCGCCGCGCTCGGCGCGGCGCAGCAGCGGCAGCAGCGCCTGGCTGACGTGGTGCGGGCCGAACGCGTGCACGCGCATGACCCGCTCCAGCTCGGCCGGGTCGGTGTCGGCGACGCTGTTGCCGCGGCTGGCGATCCCGGCACTGTGCACGAGGATGTCGAGGGAGCCGAACTCCTCCTCGACCTGCCCAGCGAGGCCGCGGCAGTCGTCCACGCTGTCGACCGAGGCGCGGAAGGCGCGGCCGCCCACCCCGGCGGCCTCGATGTCGGCGACGGTCTTGCGGGCGGCCTCCTCGTCCCGCCGGTAGGCGATGCCCACCCGGGCCCCGTCGGCGGCCAGGGCGAGCGCGATGGCCCTGCCGATCCCGCGGCTGCCTCCGGTGACCAGGGCGGTACGGCCGGCGAGAGGACTCATGGGGGCACTCCTTCGTCAGGGGTCGCTTACCACGGTCCATCCTGCACGTTCGAGGTGTGCCGGGGTAAGCGGCCCCCGGTGCGAGCGCCCTCGGCGGAGCGCTAGGCCGCGGGCGCGGCCTCGATCACGTAGTAGGAGGAGGGGGGCAGCGGCCCGGTGAACGAGACGCCGGTGAACCCGGCCGCGTCCAGCAGGTCCCGGAACTCGGCCTCGGAGCGCTCGCGGCCGCCCGTGGCGACGAGCATGTTGAGGTCGTTGCGGACGACGCCGGCCGTCTCCGGCGTGACCATCTCCGGCATCACCTGCTCCAGGACGACGACCCGCGCGCCGGGCTCCATCGCCGCGCGGATGTTCCGCAGGATGGCGAGGGCCTTCTCGTCGCTCCAGTCGTGCAGGACGCTCTTGAGCACGTAGGCGTCAACACCGGCGGGAACGGACTCGAAGAAGTCGCCCGGCACGATCTCGGCCCGGTCGGCGACGTCCGCCAGCGTGCCGGACGCGGCGTCGAGGCCGGCGGGCAGGTCGAACAGCAGCCCGCGCAGGCCCGGGTTCGCGCGCAGGATCGCGGCGAGCAGCGTGCCGTCGCCGCCGCCGAGGTCAGCGACCGTCCCGTAGCGGGAGAAGTCGTGGGCCCCGATCATCTCGGGCGCGACCGCGCGGGTGTGCTCGGCCATCGCCGTGTTGAACGTGGCCGACAGCTCCGGGTCGGTCGCGAAGTACTCGAAGGACGTCCGGCCGTTCACGCGCTTCCACGCCTGTTCGCCGGTGCGCAGCGTCCCGGTCATGTCGCCCCACGTCCGCCACACATCGGGGCCGCAGAACAGCCTGATCAGGGCGCGGACCGAGTCGGGCGCGTCCGCGCGCAGGCGCTGCCCCTCGGCGGTCAGCGCGAACAGGTCCTGCTCCTTCTGCTCGACGGCGCCCAGGGTGACGAGGCCGCGCAGCAGGCGGAGGAGGGACGGCGCATGGGTGCCGGTCGCCTCCGCCAGCTCCCCGCTCGACCTCGGCCCGTCGGCCAGGGCGTCCGCGACGCCTATCTCCGCGGCCGTGTGCACGATCTGCGCCGGCATGTATCCGAAGGCCGCGTCCAGCAATGGTGATCTCGACATCGTCGGCTCCTTTTCCGTTCGTCCGAGGACGCTACGGACCCCCGCCGTACGCCGTCTTGGACGAATGGAACCTTCCCCGCCGGGCCGGGCGCCCACATGGGCGCCGGGTCAGCGGCTGAGAGCGCGGAGCCAGGTCTCGGCGATGCCGAGGTGCTCGTCGGTGAGCCCGGTGAGCGGGTCGATCTCCACCAGGAGGTGCTCGGCGACGCCGGGTTCGCCGGCGATGCACTCGGTGGCGTCCGGCTCGTCCTCGAACCAGACGAACGGGCGGCCCTCCGCCCACGCCGCCACGTGGCGGGCCTTCCACGCGCCGAGCGAGCGGCCCTCCGCGCTGCCGGGATAGGACGGGATCGGGACGAACGGCAGTTCCGGCAGCCCGATCCTGGGCGCGATCCAGCCGTTGGCGTGGCCGCACCAGTAGCTCGCCCAGGCCAGCTCGGCGCCGGTCGACTCGGCGAGCTGGAGCAGCGCCGGGCCGTGCGCAGGGTTGAGCCAGAGCTTGAACCGCATGCCGTTCGGCGAGCACTGGTGCCGTCTGAACCCGCGATGGGGCCTCTCGAACGGATTGAGCACCCCGTCGACGTCCAGCAGCACCACCGGCGACCCCATACACCGGACGGTACGTCATCGCGGGCCCGGGGTCGAAGGTCATTTCGCGCGCCGTGTTCCGGAGGGCGCCGGGCGGGCATCCTCCGGGCATGTGCCGACTGTTCGGGATGACCACGGGCGGGCCGCGCGTCCACGCCACGTTCTGGCTGCTGGACGCGCCCGAGAGCCTGGAGTTCCAGTCGCGCCGCATGCCGGACGGGACGGGGCTCGGCTGGTTCTCGCTCGGCGAGGAGCCCGTCCGCGACCGCGCGCCGATCGCGGCGTTCCAGGACGCCGACTTCAACGCCGAGGCGCGCAACATCGTGTCGCACACGTTCATGTCGCACGTCCGGTACGCCTCCACGGGGGCGCCGGACGTGCACAACTCGCACCCGTTCGTCATGGACGACCGGCTGTTCGCCCACAACGGCGTGGTGCGGGGCCTCGACGGCCTCGGCTCGTGGCTCACCGACGTGGACCGGGCGCTGATGCAGGGCCAGACCGATTCCGAGCTCGTCTTCGCCTACATCACCGCGGAGATCCGGCGGCACGGCGACACCACCGCCGGGCTGGTCGCGGCCGTGCGCCGCATCGCCGCCGAGCTGCCCGTGTTCGCGCTGAACGTCCTGCTCGCCGAGTCGCGGCGGCTGTGGGCGCTGCGCTACCCGGACACCCACGAGCTGTGGGTGCTCACGCCGACGCTGGAGAAGCCCGGCCCCGCCCGGCACCTGGCGTCCGGCCACGAGCCCGGCCAGGTGCGGGTGGCGGCGCACCGGGAGGCGTGCCCGGCGGTCGTCATCGCCAGCGAGCGGATGGACGACGACCCCGGCTGGCGGCTCCTCGCCCCCGGCGAACTGCTCATCCTGGACGGCCTGCAGGCGACCTCGGCGTTCCCGTTCGACGCGCCCGCGCACCCGCTGACGGTCGCGGACCTGTCGCCGGCGGAATCCACCTCCCAGGTGTGAACGACCCGGGTGTGCTCGACCCAGATGTGATCAACTCCGCGCGACCGGACGTAGGGTGGACGGCCGAAACCCTTTGAGGAGCCCGGATGACGCACGAACTCACGCTGATGGCCGTCCACGCCCACCCGGACGACGAGGTGCTCGGAACGGGCGGCCTGCTCGCCCGCAGCGCCGCCGAGGGCATCCGCACGGTGCTGGTCACCTGCACCAACGGCGAGCAGGGCGACGACTCCGGCGGCGTGAAGCCCGGCGAGCCCGGCCACGACGCCGAGGAGGTCGCGCGGCGCCGCCTCGGCGAGCTGCGCGAGTCGGTCGCGCTGCTCGGCATCGATCACCTGGAGCTGCTCGGCTACCGCGACTCCGGCATGGACGGCTGGGCGACCAACGACGACCCGCGCGCGTTCGCGAACGTCCCGCTCGACGAGTCCGCCGGGCGGCTCGCCGAGCTGATGGAGCGGTACCGGCCGCAGGTGGTCGTCACCTACGACGAGAACGGCGGCTACGGGCACCCCGACCACATCCAGGCGCACCGCATCGCGCTGGCCGCCGCGGAGCGGACCGGTGTGCCCGACAAGCTGTACTACACCGCCATCCCCCGGTCGGGCATCAAGCAGATGTTCGACGCCGTCCGGGAGGCCGGCGTGGAGATCGACTTCGACCCGCCGGAGGACTTCGGCACCCCCGACGAGCTGATCACCAGCGCGGTCGACGTCTCCGCGCACGTGGACGCCAAGCGCAAGGCCCTGGAGGCGCACGCCAGCCAGGGCGAGAACATCTTCCTGCTGCGGATGCCGGAGGAGATGCAGCGCGCGGCGTTCTCGTACGAGGCGTTCGTCCGGCACTTCTGCCGCGTCGAGGCCCCGGACAAGGAGGAGGACCTGTTCGCCGGCCTCAGGTAGCCCGCCGCTGCGCCCGGTAGTGGTCGAGGACGTCCTGCCGCAGCAGGTACCCGAACCCCGCCCGCTCCAGGCGCAGCGCCAGCGCCCCCTCGTCGGTGCCGAGGGCCGCGGCGGCGGCGCTCAGCCGCCAGTCGTGCTCGGCGAGCCTGCGCAGCAGGTATCCGCGCCTGACCTGCGTGTCCGACAGCCGGAACGACTTCAGGTAGGCGACCCGGCCGTCCCCGTCGGTGATCGTCTCGCCGATGTGGTTCTCGCCGCGCAGCGCGAACGACGGCAGGAACCGCGCGAGCTCGAACCCGTGCAGGTGCTGGACGACCTGCCGGGTGCCGTCCTCGTCGAACAGTTGCCCGGCCATCACCGCGTCGTGGAACGACGCCCATTCCTCCCGCTGGATCTCGGCCGCGGCCCGCAGGTCCGCCAGGGTGCGGATGCCGGTGCCGTCGATGCGGGCGGACAGGTCGCCGGCGGGCGCGCCCAGCAGCCCGTACATGTAGATCAGCTCGCCGAACAGGTCCTCGACCAGCGTCGGGTGCAGCGCCCGGTAGTCGTCGGGGTGCGGGACGACGAAGGCGCTCGCCAGCGAGTCCGCGACGTAGACCATGACGCCGCACTGCCCCGGATGGATCTCGAAGATCCTCAGCGCGTCCTCCAGGCCGCGCACCCGGTGCCCGGTGTAGGTCTCCTCGCAGCGGGGCGACAGGCCCCGGGCGACGGCCCGGCGCGCCCACTCCTCCCAGGCGATCTCCGGGCCGCCGAAGTGCAGTGCGAGGTAGCCCTCGACGGCCAGGTGCAGGGGGAGGAAGCGGAGCCGGTTGCGGTCCGCCTTCCGCGCCATGCGCCGCACGACCC
Source organism: Actinomadura sp. NPDC049382 (assembly GCF_040677125.1). Taxonomy (NCBI): domain Bacteria; kingdom Bacillati; phylum Actinomycetota; class Actinomycetes; order Streptosporangiales; family Thermomonosporaceae; genus Actinomadura; species Actinomadura sp. NPDC049382. The sequence continues at coordinate 35,410 of NZ_JBFARO010000064.1, read as the reverse complement.
GCACCGGGATGCGCGGCGGGGCCTGCTCACTGGCGCGGTCCAGCAGCCGCGTCCCGTAGGAGGCGCCCGGGAGCTGGTCGCCGTCGTCCCACGCGGCCACGAACGCGTGCGGGACGAACGACACGTAGTACGCGTTGCCCACGTCCACGACCGACACCGGCTCGGCGTACACCTTGCGGTGCAGCCGCAGGTTGGGGACGGGCTCGTCGCGGATGAGCGGGACGAGCCGCACCGAACCCCACGCCTGCGCCGGGCCGGTCTCCAGTCCCTCAAGGTCGAAGGTCATGCCGGCGCCCCCAGGAAACGGGCGGCCCGGTCGTCGAGGTGGGCCTGCAGCTTGGCGAGCCCGACCCGGCCCTCGGCGAACCGCGCCAGCTCCACCAGCGTGGCCAGGTTCTCGGCGTCGCGGATGCCCGCCGTCGGGACGGCCGGGGCCAGCCGCCGCACCTCGAAGCCCTCCGCGTCGTACACCGGGTTGAGGTGCACGATCAGCGTCCGCTGGCCGTTCGCCACTCGGTGGCCCGGGTCGAGCCGGGTCCGCCAGATCCGCAGCACGTCGGCGGCGAGGCCGGGCGGGGCGTTGTCCCAGCCGTCGGAGACGATGAGGAGCCGCTCGGGGGCGGTGTCCAGCGCGTCGATGATCCGCAGGCCGAGCGGCGTCGGGCCGGACGGGTAGAGCAGCAGCTCGTCGGTGCGGCCCGACGTCCACAGCGGCGTGTAGTCCTTCGCCAGCGCCTCCAGCAGGTAGTGCACGGCGAGCGCGACCGCCAGCGGGCGGCGCCGCTTCTCCCCCGAGCCGAGGGAGGAGTAGCTGTCGTCCAGCACGGCGGCGACCCGGCCCCACGACCCGCGCGCCGCCCCGGCGACCCGCCGGGCCGCGGTGCGCAGCGCCCGCGACAGCTCGGCGCGCCGCGCGGACCGCTCGTCCAGCGACAGCGACAGCACGTACGACGCGAGCCGCGTCAGCGGCATCTCCCCCAGGTCCGCGGAGACGCCGGCGCCCTGCATGCGCAGCCGCTCCAGCCGGGTCATCCGGTGCTCGATCCGCTCCAGGAACACCTGGCGCGGGATCCCGTGCTTGGCCGCGAACCCCTCCGCGACCGTGTACGGCAGCTCGTAGACGGCGGCCTGCTCGTAGTGCGCCCGGCGCCACCGCTCGAAGATCGGCGTCTGGAACGCCTTCACCGACCGCGGCGCGAACAGGAAGGAGTGCTGCTCCGGTTCGAGCCGCAGGTGCGCGTGCCGCGCGACGTCCCTCACCGCCCCGCGGTACTTCACGAAGTCGAAGGCGGGGTCGCGGCGCCCGGCCATCCAGTCGCGGATGATGGCGCGCGTCCGCCGGTTGTTCACCCCGAGCCGCCGCAGGTCCCGGAAGACCCGGTACACGCGCTGCTGCGGCATCGTCTCCAGCCGCCGGGCGATCAGCAGCCCTTCGCGCCTGCGCCGCTCGACCGCGACATCGCCCGCCCGCACCAGCAGGTTCCGGATGATGATCGCCGCGTTGTGGTCGTTGACGTCCAGCGCCAGCGCGGCCGCGTAGACCTCGCGGTAGTTCTCCAGCATGTACTCGTGCAGGAAACCGAGGCTGAGCCGCTGCTCCGCCGCGTCGCCGTGGAACTCCCGCTGCCCGGTCGAGGTGATCGCCGCGTTGACGAACATCAGCACGTCCTCGCACGCGACGAGGTCCGCGAACGTCTCGCTCATGGTTTCCCGGGCTCGGTGGGGGCGATGGGGGGCGCCGGCCGGGGAAGGGAAGCGCGAGCTGGCGAATCATCACTTCAAAGGTGGGTTCCGGAAGTCGCACCGAAGTCCCGCGGCCGGCTCCCGAACCGTAACACCGCCCCCGCTCCCGAGCCTCCGAATATCCGCGGACGGGGCGGGGTGGTCAGGGACGGTGGTGATCAGGGGCGGTGGTGATCAGGGGCGGTAGGTGCCGAAGTACCAGGTGTTGCCGTCGGGGTCGCGGGCCGCGTAGTCGCGGGAGCCGTAGTCCTGGTCGGTGAGGGGGCTGGTGATCTCGGCGCCGGCTGCCTTGGCCCGGTCGTGGTGGGCGTCGGGGTCGTCGACCGCGACGTAGACCGAGGCCGGGGCCGTGTCGGCGGTGCCGAGCATCAGCAGGCCGGTGTCGAAGCGCATCTCGGCGTGGACGATCCTCCCGGTGTCGTCCCGGTGCGCGGCGATCTCGGCGAAGCCGAACGCCTTCTCCAGCCACGCCATCGTCCGCGCCGGGTCGGCGGACCTGATCAGCGGGTAGAAGGTCCGGCGGATCTCACTCGTCATGTCGTCCTCCCTGGGTCTGGCATGCCCAGTGTGCGGGGCGAGGATCCGCCCCGTCTTGGACGGATGGCACCTCAGCGGCGGGCGGCGTCGCGTTCGGCGGCGAGGCGGCGGGTCTCGGGCGAGACGGGGGCGCCGAGGATCGCGGCGACGACGTCGATCAGGTAGCTGGTGAACAGGCGGTCGTCGGTGCGGGGGCCGGAGCGGGCGCGGCGGGCCAGCTCGATCGACGCGTACAGGATGGCGGTGAAGCGGCGGTGCAGGCGGGCGGCATCCTCTTCGAGGAGGGGCTCGACGAGGTTCCGCCAGCGGCAGAGGCTGTCGCGGGGGTCGTCCAGTACCGCCATGGGGACGAGCGGGTTCGGCCGGTTCACGACGTCGGCCCAGATCTGCAGGTAGGCGCGGCCGGACGGGTCGGCCAGGCGGGCGGCGAGCGGGCGGACGAGGGCGGCGGCGAGCGGGCGCACGCCCCGCTCGCCGTCCTCGTAGGCGTCGAGCAGGGCGTGCCGGCGGGCCTCCACGTCGGGGGCGTGCCGGGCGAAGATCGCGCGGAGGATCCCGGCGCGGTCCCCGAAGTGGTACTGGACGGCCGTGGCGTTGCGGGCGCCGGCCTCCTGGAGGATCTCCCGGAGGCTGACGGCGTCCACGCCGCGCGCGGCGTACAGGGCCTCGGCGGCGTCCAGCAGCCGCTCGCGGGTGTCACTCATCGGCGATCGCGAGCTCCAGGGCCTCGGCGAAGCGCTCGCGGGCGGCCTCGCGGCGGGTCGGCAGGTGGCCGGACGGCCACAGCCCCTCGACCGGCTCGACGTCGCGCAGCAGCTGCCGAGCCAGGGTGATCTTGTGGACCTCGGTGGGGCCGTCGGCGATGCCGAGCGCCTCGGCGGCGAGCAGCATGCCGGCGAACGGCATCTCGTTGGAGACGCCGAGGGCGCCGTGCAGGTGCATCGCGCGCTGGACGACGTCGTGGTAGACCTTCGGCATCGCGGCCTTGACGGCGGCGATGTCCTTGCGGACCTTCTTGTAGTCGCCGTGCCTGTCGATCAGCCAGGCGGTGCGCAGCACGAGCAGCCGGAACTGCTCGATCTCGATCCAGCTGTCGGCGATCTTCTCGCGGGTCATCTGCATCTTGGCCAGGGCGCCGAACCGGGTCTGCCGGGACACCGCCCGCTCCAGCATCATGTCGAACGCCTTGCGGACCTGCGCGATCGTCCGCATCGCGTGGTGGATGCGGCCGCCGCCGAGGCGGGTCTGCGCGATGACGAACGCGCCGCCCTCGTCGCCGAGGAGGTTCTCGGCCGGGACGCGGACGTCCTCGTAGCGCAGGTAGCCGTGCGAGCCCTCGCGCTCGCCGCCGACGCCGACGTTGCGGACGGTGGTGAGCCCGGGCGCGTCGGCGGGCACGATGAACATCGACATGCCCTCGTAGGCCGACACGTCGGGGTTGGTCACCGCCATCACGATCAGGAAGGTCGCGTGGCGGGCGTTGGAGGAGAACCACTTCTCGCCGTTGATGACCCAGCCGTCCCCGTCCCGGACGGCGCGGGTCGTGAACAGGGTGGGGTCGGCTCCCCCGTGCGGCTCGGTCATCGAGTAGGACGAGGAGATGTCGCCGTCCAGCAGGGGGCGCAGGTAGCGGTCCTTCTGCTCGGGCGTGCCGAAGTGGGCGATGATCTCGGCGTTGCCGGAGTCGGGCGCTTGGCAGCCGAACACCGACGGCGCCCACCGGGAGCGGCCGAGGATCTCGTTCAGCAGAGCCAGCTTGACCTGGCCGTATCCCTGCCCGCCGAGGTCGGGGCCGAGGTGGCAGGCCCACAGCCCCTTGGCGCGGACCTGGTCCTGGAGGGGGCGGACGAGCCGCTTGTAGCGGGGGTCGCCCTTGTCGTAGGGGTCGCCGAGCACCAGGTCGAGCGGCTCGACCTCGTCCCGGACGAAGGCGTCCGCCCAGTCGAGGAGTTCCTGGTAGTCGGGGTCGGTCTCGAAGTCCCATGCCATGGCGAGCCTCCTGCGTCGTTTCCCCGATAATCGACCTACCTCAGTAAGTAATGCAAGTGCATGACTGTTACCCTCCGGATGACCTTGCGCCGGAAAGGGACCCGCCGTGCAGCCTGAGCAGATCGACCGCGCCCTCGTGGACTTCGCCGTCCTGGCCGGGTGGATGGACGACCGGGGCCTGCCGGGCGGCCCGTTCGAGGACGTCGCGCCGCTCGCGGGCGGCACGCAGAACACCCTGATCCGGTTCCGCCGGGGCGGCCGCGACTACGTGCTGCGGCGCGGCCCGGCGCACCTGCGGGCCAGGACGAACGACGTCCTGCGCCGCGAGGCCCGCGTGCTGGGGGCCCTCGACGGCACCGGCGTCCCGGCGCCGCGCCTCATCGCGGCCTGCCCGGACGAGTCGGTGATGGGCGGCGCGGTCTTCTACCTGATGACGCCGGTCGAGGGCTTCAACGCCTCGGTCACGCTCCCGGCCCTGCACGCGGGCGACGCGTCCGTCCGGCGGGAGATGGGGCTGAACGCGGCGCGCGCGCTGTCGGCGCTCGGCGCCGTCGACCACGAGGCGGCCGGGCTGGGCGACTTCGGCAAGCCCGAGGGGTTCCTCGAGCGGCAGGTCGGCCGCTGGATGTCCGAGCTCGACTCCTACGGCGCGCTCGACGGCTACCCAGGCCCCGACATCCCCGGCCTGGACGACGTCGCCCGCTGGCTGGAGGGGCACCGTCCCAAGGTGTGGCGGCCGGGCATCCTGCACGGCGACTACCACCTGGCCAACCTCATGTACTCCTTCGACGGCCCCGAGGTCGCCGCGATCGTCGACTGGGAGATGTGCACGATCGGCGACCCGCTGCTCGACCTCGGCTGGCTGCTGGCCACCTGGCCGGACCGCGACGACCAGAGCGCCGCGCTGGCCGGGCCGCTGGGCGAGGCGGGCGGGCTGCCGGCCGCGTGGGAGCTGGTCGCCGCCTACGCCGAGCGCGCGGACGCCGTCGCCGGGCGCGACCTGTCGTCCATCACCTGGTACGCGGTGCTCGCCTGCTTCAAGCTCGGCATCGTCCTGGAGGGCACGCACGCCCGCGCGTTCGCGGGCAAGGCGCCCCGGGAGACCGGCGACCTGCTGCACGCGATCACCCTCGGCCTGTTCCGCCGCGCGCAGGGCTTCATCGGCGCATGATCGAGATCCGGAGCGGCGGGCCCGCGGACGCGCCGCTGATGCTCGCCATGCTGGACGGCGCGGTCGCGTGGCTCGCGGCCCGCGGCCGGACGGGCCAGTGGGGCAGCGAGCCGTGGTCGGGCGATCCGCGCCGGGTGGAGCGGATCGAGGGCATCGCCCGGGACGACGAGCTCTGGGTCGGGCAGGTGGACGGCCGCCCGGCCGGGGTCATGGCGGTCGCGCCCCGTCCGGCGCCCTACGTCGACCCGGCCGGCGAGCCGGAACTGTACATCACGCTGCTGGTGACCGACCGGGCGTTCGCCGGGCACGGCGTGGGTTCCGCGCTCATCGCGAAGGCCAAGGACGAGGCGCGGGCCAGGGGCGTCTCCCTGCTGCGCGTCGACTGCTACGGCGGCGGCGACGGGCGGCTCGTCGAGTACTACCGCCGCAACGGGTTCGAACCCGTCGCCGAGTTCACCGTCGGCGACTGGCCGGGGCGCCTGCTGGCGCAGCGGGTGGAGCCCCGCGGAGCTTGAAAATCCGCGCGGCGCGACGCAGCCTGGGAAGGGACCGGTGCGAACGGGGCAGTCGGTGACGCCCTTACGCCGCACGGACGGCGACCGAGCCGCTCGTCCCGTTCCGCCGGTCGAGACCCCCTGCCGGGAACCCTCATGTCGGATTCCCGCCAGCGCCCGCACCCGCCCGGCGGGCACGCTCATGGCATGGCAGGGAACTTCCGCTTCGGCGTCGTGGGCGAGTCGATCAGGTCGGGCGACGGCCTGGTCGAGACCGCGCGGCGCGCCGAAGCCCTCGGATACGACGTGCTGACGCTGCGGGACCATTTCGTCGCCGAGCCGTTCGGCGACCAGCTCGCGCCGATGGTGGCGCTGGCGTCCGCCGCGTCCGCCACGACCACGCTGCGGCTGGGCACCATGGTCCTCGCCAACGACTTCCGGCATCCGGTGATGCTCGCCAAGGAGGCCGCAACCCTCGACCACCTGTCGGGCGGGCGGTTCGAGCTCGGCATCGGCGCGGGCTGGCTCCGCGACGAGTACGAGGCCGCCGGAATGCCGTTCGACCCGGCCGGGACGCGGGTCGGGCGGCTTGAGGAGTCGCTGCGGATCCTGCGGAGCCTCCTCGGCGGCGAGAAGACCGACTTCGCCGGGGAGCACTACCGCGTCGACGGGCTGACCGTCTTCCCGCGGCCGGAGCGGCGGCCGCCGCTGGTCGTCGGCGCGGGCAGCGCCCGCATGCTCGGGATCGCCGGGCGGCACGCCGACACGGTCGGCGTCCTCCCTCGCGCCCTGCCCGAGGGGGCGATCTCCGACGAGCTCACCGAGCGGCTGCCGGACACCATCGCCCGCAAGGTCGACCGGGTCCGGGAGGCCGCCGGCGGCCGGGACGTGGAGCTGAGCATGATGGTGAACCCCGTGTTCGGGGACGACCCGCGCCGCACCGCCGCCCGCGTCGCGGTGACGCGGGGCTGGGGGACGTCGTCGGCCGGGCTCGTGCTGGAGATGCCGTCGCAGTTCGTCGGCCCGCCTGAGCACATGGCCGAGCAGATGCTCGCCCGCCGCGACCGCTACGGCTTCACCTACTACCAGGTCCCGGACTCGGCCATGGAGGCGTTCGCGCCCGTCGTCGGGCTCCTGGCCGGCTAGCCGGGGGCGGCGAAGCCCGCGTTCATGGCGAGGCTCAGCTCCTGCTCGGTGAGCCGGTCGCCGGCGAGGGCGGCGACGATGCGGCCGTGCTGGAGGACGACGACGCGGTGGCACAGCTCGACCAGCTCGGCGAGGTCGCTGGAGGCGATCAGCACCGCCTTCCCCTCGGCGGCCAGGCCCCGGACGATGCCGTGCAGCTCGCCGCGGGCGCCGACGTCCACACCGCGGGTCGGGTCGTCGAGGACGAGGACGTCCGGGTCCGCGTCCAGCCACTTCGCGAACACGGCCTTCTGCTGGTTGCCGCCGGACAGGTCGCTCGCGCGGGCGTGGACGCCGCCGCGGACGCGGAGCCGCTCCAAATGCTCGCGGGAGCGGGCGACGAGGCGGGAGCGCCGCGGCATGACCCCGCCGCGGCCCTGCCCGAGCCAGCTCACCGACGTGATGTTCTCCCAGAGCGCCTTGTCGAGCATCAGCCCGCGGCCCTTGCGGTCGCCGGAGACGTAGGCGACGCCCATCGTGACCGCGTGTCGGGGCGAGCGCGGCGACCGGCCGTCCGGCAGCCGGACCGTCCCGGACGCGGGCCGAGCCCGGCCGCAGACGGCGTCGAGCACGGCGAGGTGGCCGGACCCCTGCAGCCCGGCCAGCCCGACGATCTCGCCGCGCGCGACGGTGAGCGACACGTCCCGGAGCCGTCCCGGCACGGTCACGGAGGCGAGGGCGACCGCGGTGCGGGCGGCCGCCGCCCCGCCGGGGCGGCGCGGGGCGGCGGCTGCGGCTTCCGCGTGCCGGGCGGGCTGCCCGAGCATCGCGGTGACCAGGGAGTCCAGGCCGACGTCGGCGGCCGGTGCGCCCGGCAGCACGACCCGGCCGTCCCGCAGGACGGTGACCCTGGTCGCGACCCTCATCACCTCCTCCAGGAAGTGCGAGATGTAGAGGACGGCGAGGCCCCGCCCGGCCAGCCGCCGGGTGACGGCCGCGAGCCGGGCGGCGGCGTCGCGGGGCAGTGCCGAGGTGGGCTCGTCCAGGATCAGGACGCGGGGGTCCTGCAGCAGCGCCCGGCAGATCTCCAGGAGCTGCCGGTCGGCGAGGGGCAGCGCGCCGACCTTCGCGTGCGGGGGCGGGTCCAGGCCCAGCTCGGCGAGGACGGGCGCGGCGAGCCGCCGCATCTCCCGCGTGCTGACGAGCCCGCGGCGGCGCGGCGCCCCGTACAGGAACAGGTTCTCCAGCACGGTCAGGTCGTCGTAGGTCATCAGCTCCTGCGAGACGATCGCGACGCCCTGCGCCGCAGCGTGCCGCGCGTCGGCGAACCGGACGGGCACGCCGTCCAGCTCCACGGTGCCGCCCTCGGGCCGCACCACCCCGGACAGGATCTTCACGAGGGTGGACTTGCCGGCGCCGTTCTCCCCGACGAGGGCGTGCACCTCCCCCGCGTCCAGGGCGATGCCGACCCCGTCGAGCGCCGTGACGCCGCCGTAGTGCTTGACCAGGCCCGACGCGACCAGCATCAGCGGGCTTCCTTCAGCGGACGCATGCTCGCGTCCGGATTCGCCAGGAGCTTGTCGAGGTGCGGCTTGTACCACTGGTAGGCGTTCTGCACCGACTGCTGCCGCTTGATGATGTCGTCGATGTTGGACGCGTCCATCACCAAGCCCGGCGTCTTGAACCAGCCGTCCGGGAGCTTGCCGTCGTTCTTGCGCACCGACGAGATCAGCATCGAGGTCGCGACGTAGCCCTTGAGGTAGTGCTCGGGGTCGATGCCCGCGAAGTTGGTGCCCTTCTTGATGTATTCGAGGGTCTTGGGGTCGACGTCGAACCCGGCCGTGAGGTACGTGCCGTGCTTCTGGTCCTTGAGCCGGCCGAGGTTGTAGCTGTCGGCGTCCCCGACGCCGAGGAAGGCGAGGGCGTCGGGGTTGGCGTTCACCTGCGACTGCCAGGCGCCGTAGCTCTGCGCCGGGTCGCTGTAGGTCTGGAACGGGCCGAGGACGCGGATGCCGGGCGCCAGCCGCGCGAACGTGTCCTTGATCCCCTTGGCGCGGCTGTCGAGGACGGGCGTGCCCGGGTTCGGGACGCCGACGACCACCTTCCCCCTGGCGTCCTTGCCGAGCTTCTTCACGGCCGCCTCGGCGAGCATCCCGCCGAGTTCGTAGTTGTCGTTGCCGACGTAGAAGGTGACCTTGCTGCCGTCGGTGGGCGCGGTGTCGAGCGCGACGATCGGGATGCCCTTGTCGACGGCCTGCGCCGCGGGGCGGGTGAAGATCGGCGGGTCGAGGTTCTCCAGCACGATCCCGTCCGGGTGGGTGACGGTGAGGTTCTGGAACAGCTGCTGCTCGGCGGGCCCGTCGGTGTTGGGCGGCCCGACCACCTTGAAGTCGATGTTCCCGGCGCGGTTCGCGGCCTCGGTCGCGCCCTCGTACATCTCGCGGGCGAAGTTCAGGCTGTAGTTGGCGACGGCGATGCCCATCTTGAGCCGTCCGCTCTCGCCGCCGGAGCCGGAGCCGTCGCCGCAGGACGCGGTGGCGAGGGCGGCGCCGAGCACGAGGGCGGCGGCCGCCGCGACGGGCCCGCGGGGACGCGGGATCATGGGTTCCTCCCTGGGGAACGCAGGTCACGGACGCGGCGCAGCAGCGGCGCGGCGCCGACGGCGGCGAGGATCACCCCGCCGGTCGCGAAGGTCGTCCAGTTGATGGGGACCTCGAAGAACACCAGCGCCGCGGTGACGGCGCCGAGGATGAGGGTGCCCGCCGCGGCGCCGACGACGGAGCCGGTGCCGCCCTTCAGCGGGGTGCCGCCGATGATGGCCGCGGCGATGGCGGTGAGCTCGTAGCCCTGGCCGATGGTGGGGTCCCCGGCGATGAAGAACGCCAGGGCGAGGACGGCCGCCACCCCCGCCATCAGGCCCGACAGCGCCAGCGCGGCGATGCGGGTGCGGGTGACGGGCAGCCCGCCGAACTCGGCGGCCTCGGGGTTGGAGCCGATGGCCCGGACCCGCGCGCCGAACCGCGTCCGGGTGAACACGACGGTCAGTACGGCGACGGCCCCCGCGAACACCCACACCGCGTTCGGGACGCCGAGCGACTCCCCGCCGCCGAGCACGCTGAAGAACGCGTGGTCCTGCGGCAGGTCGGTGACCTGCTTGCCCTCGGCGAGGGCGAGCCCGATGCCGCGCAGCAGCATCAGCGTGGCGAGCGTGACGATGAACGACGGCAGCCGCAGATAGGCGGTGATGGCGCCGTTGACCGCCCCGAGCGCCGCGGACAGCGCCAGCACGGCGAGGGCCGCGAGCCACGGGTTCCAGCCGTCCCGGATCAGCAGCGCGCCGACGACGATGCCCATCGCGTACATGCCGCCGACCGACAGGTCCACCTCCCGCATGGCGAGCGCGAACACCATCCCGCACGCCATCAAGCCGACGTAGACGGAGTTGTGGGCGGTCGTCAGCAGGTTCCCGGTCTGCAGGAAGTCCGGCTTGAGCAGGCCGACGCCGAGCACCAGGAGGACCAGCACGCCGACGACGGCGGCCTCGTCGGGGACGGGCCGCCGCCGCGTCCGGAGCCGGTGCCCCCGGGACGCGCCGGGCGCGCCGTCTGCGGCGTCCTTGTCTTCCTGGTCGTCCTTGCCGTTCTCCGAGGCCGGCTCGGCCGCGGGCTTTCGTACGGACATGCGGCGAGCATGTGACCTGCCGCACGGCGCCACAAGGAAGCCGTTTCACCCAATGAAAACGCGCCCTTGCCGGGGTGCGCGGGGTGGCGCACGCTGCGCTGCATGACCGATACGCCGTCCATGAACGGTCCCCCGTCCGGCGGCGCGTCCGGTGACGGGACGCGGCGGGTCGCGCTCGTCACCGGCGCGGCGGGCGGGCTGGGCCGCGAGTTCGCGGTCGCCCTCGCCGCGCGCGGGCACCGGATCGCGGGCCTCGACCTCGCCGACATGTCGGGCACCGGGGAGCTGGTCGGCGACGCCTTCCTTCCCGTGCGGGCGGACGTCACCGACCCCGAGGAGGTCGAGGCGGCCGTGCAGGAGACCGCGGCCCGGTTCGGCGGCCTGCACATCGTCGTGAACAACGCGGGGATCTACCCGCCGCTGGAGTTCGAGGACACCACGCTGGAGGACTGGCGCCGGATCATGCGGGTGAACCTGGACGGCCCGTTCCTGGTGTCGCGCGCCGCGCTCCCCCACCTGAAGGCCGCCGGCTGGGGGCGGATCGTGAACATCGCGTCGGCCGTGGTGTTCCTCGGCCCGCCGGACCTGGTCGCCTACACCACGTCCAAGGCCGGGCTCGTCGGGTTCACCCGGGCGCTGGCGAGCGCGGTCGGCGCCCACGGGATCACGGTGAACGCGATCGCGCCCGGCCTCACCCGGACGGCGACCGCCGCCCGCACCACCGGCGCGGACGGCGGGTTCGAGCGGGTCCGCGACCTGCAGGTCGTCCGGGCCGTGGCGGAGCCCCGGGACCTGGTGTCCACGCTGCTGTACGTGTGCGGCGAGGGCAGCGGCTTCCTCACCGGGCAGACGATCAACGTCGACGGCGGGTCCGCCATGCACTGAACCTCTGGACGTCGAAGCGAAGGGCAGGACATGAGGCCGATCGAGGCGCTGCTGGAGATCGCCCGCGACGAGGGCGTGGCGCGGATCTTCGGCAACCCCGGCACGACCGAGCTCCCCCTCATGGACGCGCTGGCGGAGGCCCCCGGCCCGCGCTACGTGCTGGGCCTGCAGGAGGCGTCGGTGGTGGCGATGGCGGACGGGTACGCGCGCGCCTCGCGGCGGACGTCCCTGGTCAGCCTGCACGTGGCGGCGGGCGTCGCCAACGGGCTGATCGGGATGCTGAACGCGCTGCGCTCCCGGACGCCGATGGTGGTCGTGGCGGGCCAGCAGGACCGGCGGCACCTCGTCCAGGACCCGATGCTGTCGGGCGACCTGGTCGGGCTGGCGTCGGCGGCGGTGAAGCGGGCGGTCGAGGTGCAGCACGCCCGCGACCTGCCGATCGTGCTGCGCCGCGCGTTCGCGCTGGCGGCGCGTCCCCCGGCGGGCCCGGTGCTGGTGTCGGTGCCCATGGACCTGCTGGCCGAGGACGCCGACGTCGCGGTGCCGGCGCGGTCCCCGGTGACGGGCCCGGGCCCGGCCGAGGCCGGGGAGGCGGCGGCGCTGCTGGCGGGCGCGGACCGGCCCGTGGTGATCGCCGGGGACGGCGTGGGGCGGGCGGGCGCGGTCGCCGAGCTGGTGGCGGTGGCCGAGCGGCTCGGCGCGGCCGTCCACCACCAGCCGATGAACGACGGGATCGACTTCCCCACCGGGCATCCGCTGTACGCGGGGATGCTCGCGCCGCGCAACGCGGCCGTCCGGGAGGTGCTCGCCCGGCACGACGCGGCGCTCATCGCGGGCTGCCACGCGTTCATGCCGCACCACTACACGCCCGGCCCCGCCGTCCCGGACGGCCTGGCGATCGTGCAGGTGGACGAGGATCCCGCCGAGATCGGACGCAACTTCGCCGTCCGGCACGGGCTGACCGGCGACCTGGCCGGGACGCTGCGGGCGCTGGCCGACCACCTGGACGGGCGCGTCCCGGCGGCGCGGGAGCGCACCGAGCGGCTCGGGGCCGCGCACGCGCGCGCCCGCGAGGCGGCCGACGCCGCCGCGCGGGCCGCCTACGGGCCCGCCCCGCTGGATCCGCGGGCCGCCGCGCACGCCGTCGCGGCGGGCCTGCCGGACGGGGCGGTGGTGGTCGAGGAGGCGATCACCGCCGGCCTGCTGCTGCGGGCGGCGCTGCGGCAGGACCTGCCCGGCTCGTACGTCCACACGGTCGGCGGCGGGCTCGGCTGGGGCATCGGCGCGGCGATCGGCACCCGGATGGCGGACCCGGACCGCCCGGTGGTCGCGGTCCTCGGTGACGGGTGCGCCGTGTTCGGCGTCCAGGGCCTGTGGAGCGCGGCCCGGTACGCGGTCCCGGTCGCGTTCGTGGTGATGAACAACGGCGAGTACCGGACGCTCAAGGACACCCTGGACGAAGGCGGCGGCCCGTCCGCGAGGCACGGCCGCTACGTCGGCATGGACCTCGGTCCCCCGTCGATCGACTGGCGGAGCGCGGCCGGGGCCTTCGGCGTCGACGCGGTCCGCGCGGGCTCGGCGGACGAGCTGCGGGACGCGGTCGCCGGCGTCAAGGACCTGGCCGCTCCCCTGCTCATCGAGGCCCCGATCACCGGGCACGCCGCGGGTCGCCGGGCCGATCGCGGGACGGGCCGGTGACGGGGGCCGTGATCCCGCTGCCGGCCCTTGCCGGTCGGCGCGAGTCCGGACACGATCGGGAGATGGACGCTCTTGCCGCGGGCGCGGAGCCGCCGAGGTCGGTGATGGCCCGCGGGCTCAGCCTGCTGGACGCCTTCGGCTCCGCCGACACCGAGCTGACCCTCACCGAGCTCGCCGCCCGCACCGGGCTGCCGAAGCCGACCGCGCACCGCCTCCTCGGCGAGCTGGTGCGCTGGGGCGGCGTCGAGCGGACGGACGCGGGCTACCGGCTGAGCATGCGGCTGTTCGTGCTGGGCCAGCGCGCGCCCCGGCCCCGGGGCCTGCGCGAGGCGGCGCTCCCCTACCTGGAGGACCTGTACGAGGCGACGCACGAGAACATCCACCTGGCCGTCCTGGACGGGACGGACACGCTGTTCCTGGAGAAGGTCAGCGGGCGGCGGTCGATGCCGATCGTGTCGCGGGTGGGCGGGCGCCTGCCCGCCTACTGCACGGCCACCGGGAAGCTGTTCCTCGCGCTCGGGCGGCCCGATCGGCTGGAGGACGTCCTCGCGGCCGGCCTCGCCCGCCACACGCCGCACACGATCGTCATGCCGGGCCTGCTGCGGCGGGAGCTGGCGCGGACCGCCGACCGCGGCTACGCGGTCAACCGCGAGGAGTCGGAGGCCGGGGTGTCCGCGGTGGCCGCGCCGATCCTCGACCGGCGGCGCCGCGCCATCGCCGCGATCTCCATCACCGGGCACGTGTGCCGGCTGGACCTGGACCGGCTCGCGCCGGCCGTCCGCACGGCGGCGCGGGCGCTGTCGAGGGAGCTGGCGCGGGAGGGCCCCGGAGAGCTGAAAACGGGGACTCCCCGGTGATCTCGCGATACCGGGGAATCCCCGTCTTCCATGCACCGGCAGCCCTGTGCCGGGTCTATGTGAGGCCGGACGGACGGAAGTGAGCGGGCTCACATCGCCGCCACGGGCCTTCTTCTTGTGTCAGCCGCTTCACCGGGTCACCGGTGATGTGGCCTCGGTTCCTTCGGGTCAGGAGCCGAAGGGACGCGGGGCGCCCTTCTTCCCGGCGCCGTGGCCCCAGGACAGGACCTCCCACTTGACGCCCTTCAGGTGGCCCTCACCCGTGCCGGAGTTGTACTTGCTCTTCGGCTTCCCGCCGTCCAGCAGGTAGCGGAAGGTGTAGGTGTCGAGGTCGAGCATGACGCCCCGGTGCGAGGGCTTGCCCGGCCCGCGGTCGCCGACGAAGCCGGTGACGCTGCGGCCCTTGTAGCTGACCTTGACCTTGGTGTGGAGGGGCCAGCTCGGGCTGGCGAACAGGCCCTTCTGCATCGGCTTGCCGCCGGCCGGGGCGCCGGTGTCGCCGTTGACGCCCGACCCGTCGTCCCAGAAGTAGGACGCGGTGGTCTTGCCGCTCAGCAGCGACTTGGAGCCGGTCTTCTCGCGCTTGGCGTCCGGCTTGGCCGCGGCCTTGGAACCGGTCTTGGAACCGGCATCGGGGGTGGCCTTGGCCTCGCCCTTCTCAGCGGCGTCGAAGGTCTTCTTGGGGGCGGTCTTGTGCTCCTGCGAGGCCACGGCCTGCTGCGACAGGAACTGCTTGTCCGGAGCGGAGTCATCGCTGGCCGCTGCGACGCCGGCCACCAGCATGCCCGCGAGGGCGGTGCCGGTCACGCCGGTCAGGACGACATTGATCGCTCGCTGCTGCATTGATTTCCTTCGTTCGGGGTACAGGGCTGCCGCTCCGCGCCGGGGCGCTCCGCCGGGTGGCGTCGCGCCGGATTCCGGGCAGGGGGAAGCGGCTCCGAGACTCGGGACTCGGGAGGTGCCGCCGCGGTGAAGGACCCGCTTGGAACGATCCACGGGCATGGTGGACCGCGCCCGCACTCAGGTGCGCACGACCGTTCTCGGGCATGCGTGAACACGGGCTTGGTTCAAACGGAAGGAACGCCGGGCCGGGGGCTCATGGGCGCATCCCGGATACGCGCGGCCGGTGCATGGGACGACCGCGGTTCGGCGCGATGATTCCCGCCTGGCGGGCGGGAGGCGACGGCTATGCGATTGGCCAGGTCAAGGGTTCTTTGACCCGACCTGCGGTTGACTATATACGGCATTACCGTACTTTCGCCAAACCGCCGTTTTCTTTACCTTTGCCCAGGTAGATCGTTTTCCCGGGGACTGGACCGGAGCCCCTTTGGCATCGGGCTTCCGGGTCGTCCGCCCCGCAAAGAACGATCTCTATGGTCCCCGATCACGGCCGGCGCGAGCGCGCCGTACCGCCTCAGAGACCGGGCAGAGGGCCGAGGAGAACGCTGTAGCGGACTGCCACAGCATCACCGCGACACCCTAAAGAACACACCCACTACAACGGGCATTCCAACCATCCCCCCAGAGCAGGTAAAGCCTGGGTTTGGGCGGCCCGGAGGGCCTACAGGGCCGGGCCTCCGCGCGCATACACGGCTCCCTGGAGGCCCTCAGGGGGGCGACGACAGCGGCCCGGTCAAGCCCTGGCTCGGCGCATGACAAACGCCGCGGGGCGAGCCCGCGGCGTCGAAGGGTCCGGCTGGATCAGTGCGTCGGGTAGACCGTCGGCACGAGCGGCGTCGGCCCGGTGCCACCGGTGAAGAGCGGAGCCCCCGGCTGCGGCGGGACGAACGGCCCCTCCGTGTAGACCGGCTCGGGGTACGCGGGCTCCGGGTATGCGGGCTCGGGGTACCCGGGCTGCGGGTACGCGGTGCCCGTGTAGGGGGCGCCCTGGTAGGCGGATTCGCCGTAGGGGTCGGCTGCGGCCACGATGGGTCCCTGCGCCGCCGGCACGGCCTGGGCCGGAGGTGGCGGTACATGGGAGCCGTCGGCGCGGCGCGGCTCGGGCCCTGGGAGGCCCTGCTGCCCCGCACGGCGCTCGGCCAGCAGGGCCATGAGCGCGTGGGCGGTCTCCGCGTCCATCCTCAGCAGGACGCTCGGCATCCCGGACTGGTCGACGAACGGGGAGACCGAGGGGGCGGCCGGCAGCTGCGGAAGCGCGGCCCGCATCTCCTCGCGGAGATCCTGGGCCAGCCGCAGCGCCTGTCGGTCACTGTCGCTCAAGTGTGCGTTCATCGCGATCTCCGGGGAGTTCACGTGCGGGGGTCCGGGATCATCCTGCTAGGGATGGCGTGCAGGTGCAAGGGCTGATGCACGTGCATTTCAAGAAATATCCCCCCGTAACCCCGGCCCCTGTCGATCGTTCCAACGCCCCTCCATCCCGCGCCCGCCGGGCGTCGATACCGGGTCTGACCAGCACGGATCTGCGGGGCCGGCCGCCCTCCCGGACGAGATGTGAGCACACCGCCTGTACGGTGCGTGCCTCCACGGCCACGTAGACGAATCCCGGTTCGGCCGGCCGGTCGAGGTCGCGGACGGCCCCGCTGACTCAGGTCCGGGAGGAGGTGATGTCCGCCACGCGCACCCATTGCCGGGCGCCCAGTCGAGGCCGGGCACACCGTCGGCCCGGATCCACCCCATGTGACCGGGCGCGGGCCGGGCCGGTGCGGGCGGGCTCGGGATCCCGGCATGCTGGACGGGTGACGGAGACACTGAGCATCCGGGCCCTGAACCGGGCGACGCTGGCGCGGCAGATGCTGCTCGCACGGGAGGCGATCCCGGTCACCGAGGCGGTGGCGCGGCTGGGCGGCATGCAGGCGCAGGAGCCCAAGCCGCCTTTCCTGGGGCTATGGACACGGCTGGACGGTTTCCGAGCGTCCGATCTGCATGCGGCCTTGCAGGACCGTACGCTCGTCCGGGCCACCATGATGCGGGCCACACTGCATCTGGTTACAGGCGCCGACTACAGGGCGTTCCGTACGACCCTGCAGCCGATGCTGGACGGCGCCCTGCGCGTTCTGGGCGACCGTGCCAAAGGGCTGGACCTGGAGGAGGTCGTGCCCGCCGCGGGTGCGCTCCTCTCGGACGGGCCGCGCACCTTCAACGAGGTCCGCGCACTGCTCCAGGAGCAGTTCCCGGACGTCAACGACCGCGCCCTGGGCTACGCCGTCCGGTTGTGCGTGCCGCTGGTGATGGTCCCCACACAGGACAGGTGGGGCTTCCCGCGTACGGCGCAGTTCACACTCGCCGGCGGCTGGCTGGGAAGCGAGCCGTCCGCCGAGACGGCGCTCGACGAGTTGATGCTCCGGTACCTGGCGGCTTTCGGGCCTGCCTCCGCCGCCGACGCCCAGGCGTGGTCCGGCCTGGCGTCCGCCGGGGAGGCCCTTGAGCGCCTGCGGCCCGGCCTCCGGGTCTTCGCCGACGACAAGGGCCGGGAGCTGTTCGACCTGCCGGACGCGCCGCGCCCCGGAGAGGACGTCCCGGCGCCGGCGCGGTTCCTGCCCGAGTTCGACAGCCTCGTCCTGGCGCACGCCGACCGCAGGCGCGTGATCTCCGACACCGACAGGCCCATGCTCACCACCAAGAATCTGCGCGTCCGCGCGGTCTTCCTCTGGGACGGGTTCGCTCGCGGCATCTGGGATACCGAATACAAGCGCAAGGTCGCCACCCTGACGTTGCGGCCGTTCGAACGCCTCCCGAAGGCGGCCGTCAAGGCGCTGACCACCGAAGGGGAGGCGCTGCTGCGCTTCCTGGAGCCCGACGCCAAGGAGACCGTCGTCACCGTCGAGGCATAGGCATAGGCATAGCCACGGGCGCGCGGGGGTCAGGCGATCGTGCGGCCCAGTCCGTCCCAGTAGGGCGCGCGGAGGTCCTTCTTGAGGATCTTGCCGCTGGGGTTGCGCGGCAGCGCGTCCACGAAGTCGACCGAGCGCGGGCGCTTGAAGCCCGCGAGCCGCTCGCGCGCGTAGGCGAGCACCTCGTCCGCGGTCAGTTCGGCGCCCGGCGCGAGCACGACGACGGCCTTGACGGTCTCGCCCCAGCGCTCGTCCGGCACGCCGATGACCGCCACGTCCGCGATGGCGGGATGGGCGGCGAGGACCTCCTCGACCTCGATCGGGTACACGTTCTCCGCGCCGGTGACGATCATGTCCTTGATGCGGTCGGTGAGGAACAGGTAGCCCTCGGCGTCGACGTGGCCGGCGTCGCCCGTGCGGAGCCAGCCGTCCCCGGCCAGCAGCCGGGCGGTCTCCTCCGGGCGGTTCCAGTACCCGGGCGTGTTCTGCGGGGAGCGCGTCAGCACCTCGCCGACCTCGCCGGGCGCGCGCTCGGTGTCCCCGCCCGGCTCGACGATCTTCACCTCGACCCAGTCGTAGGGGCGTCCGGCCGAGCGCATCAGGTGCGCGCGGGGGCCCTCGGGGTCGTGGTCCTCGGGGTCGAGCTGGACGATCGCGCCGGTCGTCTCCGTCATGCCGTACAGCTGGAACAGCGGCGCCTTGAACGTGTCCAGGGCGCGGCGCAGCACCTCCGAGGTGATCGGGGACGCGCCGTAGGTGATCGCGCGCAGCGCCGAGTAGTCGCGGCCGGCCGCACCCGGGACCTGGCACATGAACTGCAGGACGGCCGGGACGATGAACGCGTTGGTGATCCGCTCCCGCTCGAACGTGTCGACCAGCGCGGCCGGGTCGATGTCGCGGACGAGCACCTGGCGGCAGCCCGCGTACAGCCCGGCCAGCGCCCAGCCGGAGCCGCCGATGTGGAACAGCGGCATCGGGACGAGGCTCGCCGAGGAGCCGTCCAGCCGCCAGCGGCGGGCCATCCGCTCCCCCACCTCGAAGTTGGCGTTGCTGAGCTGGACGCCCTTCGGGACCCCGGTCGTGCCGGAGGTGTAGAGCTGCACGACGATGTCGTCCGGCTCCCCTGTGAAACCGGGGTCGTCGGCCGGATGCGCCGCCAGCCAGCGCTCGTGCTCGTCGCCGGTGCGGACGACGCGGCCGGGCAGCGCGTCCGCGAGGTCGGCGAACTCGGCGTCCAGCACGGTCACCGGCGCGTCCGCGTCCGCGACGATCGCCGCGATCTCGGCGGGGGTCAGCCGCCAGTTCACCGGGACGGTCACGGCGCCGATCTTGGCCGCGCCGAACAGCAGGTCGAAGAACTCGGGGGCGTTCTTGCCGACGTAGGCGGCGCGCGACCCGGGGCCGAGCCCCGCCGCCCGCAGGGCCTGCGCGGCCCGGCTGGAGCGCTCGTCGAGCTCGGCGTAGCTCACGGTCCGCCCGTCCCCGGTGACGGCGGGCGCCGTCCCGCGCTCGCGGGCGTGGTCTCGGACGATGGACACGACCCGGTACTCCACCCCGGCCCCTTCCGAATCCCATTCGGTTATGTGTTGCCGACCTTATCGATCCGGACGCCGCCCGGGGAACCACTGGTCCGCCGCCACTTGCGGACATGACGCTGTGAGCGTGGACAACTTCGAAAGGTGATCAATCCGATACCAGAACTGATTGAAAGATCCACCAATTGGGCGCAAGCTGTCCCCGACGTCTGGAATGCCCCGCCCGTTCCTTCCGACCGACCGCCGACAGGACACGATCAATGTTCGAGATCTGGGAGACGAGCGAGCCGGCCCGGCTCATCAGCGACGCGGGGAGCCTGAAGGTGGCGCTGGAGAAGGTCGACACGATGTGCCGCCTCCGGCACGACCAGGCCGTGGCGCACGTCGGCGACGCCGGCCGGGGCTACCACTTCGAGATCAGGGATCCCGAGGGCAAGGCCCTGGCACGGCTCAGCTACGTCCCCGACACCTCCCGCGCGTACCAGAGCGTGGTGGTGGAGGAGATGCGCGGCGACAAGCACGGCGGCCCGTAGCCGTCCTCCGGACGGCGAGACCCCGGCGGACGACGCCGGGAACGCTGGAAGACTCCGAATCACGCGGCCCCGGCCCTTGCGGCCGGGGCCGTCGCATTCATGCCCGCACCCTGCCGCCTCCGGCCTCCGCTGGCTTCGGGCTCGCTCCCTTCCGCGAGTCGCGCGCCGGCGGCCGAGCGGGTCCCGGCCGGATGACAGGATGCTGTGTGCCCGTGCAATCGGACCGTAGGAGTGGCGGTGTGGAAGTCGCGGCGGCGGCGCGGTCCCGGATCGCCGGAGTCGTCCTGGGAGCCTGGTCGGGAGTCGGCGGCCGGTGCTGTGGTGGCCGAGGCGGTCACAGCGCTGGCGCGGGGTGATGGCGCGGCGTTCCGAGAGCTCGTAGCCGAACTGGAGCAGGGGCCCGGCACGCCACTGTGGACGCACACCACGGATCGCCACCTGGCCGACCGGCTCCGGCAGTGCGTCACCAGGGCGTGGAGCCGGGGCTGGCAGCCGGCCGACGTGGTCAGGTTCGCCTCCCGCCGGTACACCGCCCTGCACGCGGGGCTCGCGGCGGACGCGATCGCCGGCGAGCTGCGCGCCTACTCCGCCACCACCGTCGACGCCGTCTGGCACGAGCAGCTCGCCTCCCTGGACGCCACCGTCTGGTGGACGGACGACGACGCCCACCCGGCCGAATGGTGCGACCGCGAGGGCGTGGGACGCGCCCGCTACATCGCGACGGCGATCGAGCTCGTCCACCTGCTGGAGACACTGCCGAGACTCCCGCCCCTGGCCCCGCCGCCCGGCTCGGCCTCATCCAGTGCAGGCGCGCCCACACCGGAGACGACGCGGGACGTGGATCAGCGGATGCTCGGCAAGGTCCGTGCGCTGCTCGCCAAGGCGGAGTCGACCGAGTTCCCGGAGGAGGCCGAGGCGCTCAGCGCGCGCGCCCAGGAACTCATCGCGCGGCACAGCATCGACCATGTGCTGCTGGCCGCGGAGACGGGCGACATGGGAGGGCCCGCCGGACGGCGCGTCGCGGTGGACAACCCTTACGAGGCGCCGAAGGCCGTCCTGCTGACGGTCGTGGCCGACGCGAACCGCTGCCGCGCGGTGTGGCATCGGGAGCTGGGGTTCTCCACGGTCCTGGGTTTCCCGGCCGATCTGGCCGCGGTGGAGATGCTGTTCACGTCGCTGCTCGTCCAGGCGACGTCCGCCATGGTGCACGCGGGCCCGCGGCGCGACGCGCGGGGACGCTCACGCACGCGGTCGTTCCGGCACGCCTTCCTCAACGCGTACGCGTCCCGGATCGGGGAGCGCCTCCGCGAGGCCGCGGGCGAGGCCGCGGACCGGGCGGCCGCCGCGGGCGCCGGCGGGAAGGATCTTCTTCCCGTGCTGGCGGCGCGCGACCGGGCCGTCGAGCAGGCCGTCGACACGATGTTCCCGAACCTCGCCCAGGGGCGGGCGGGTTCCGTCTCCAACTACGAGGGCTGGGTGGCCGGGCGCGCCGCCGCGGACCTCGCCAGCCTGAACGGGCGCTCCGAGGTCACCGGAGCGTCTCGCCGTCCTTAGCGCACGGGGTCCCCCCGGGGGGCGAGGGGGACGTCCGTTCATGTGCTGTGCTTTCTTCTCGGCCTATCTGGTCTTGCCTGGTCTCGGGAGCGGGTCAGCCCTTCTTGCGCCGGGTGTTGCCGCCGCGCCCGCGCAGCGGCACTCCCGCCTCCTTCAGCACGTTGTAGATGAATCCGTACGACCGGCCGGTCTCGGCCGCCAGGTCGCGGATGCTCTCACCGGCCGCGTACCGCGGAGCGAGCTCGGCGGCGAGCTGCGTGCGTTCGGCACCGGTGACGCGGGTGCCCCTCGACAGTGTTCGAGCCACGGGGACCTCCTGTTTCCAAGGCTGGGCGGCGGGGCCCGTCCCCGCAGCTCACAGCAGTGTTGATCTCCCCAACGTACACATTCCCCCTGATTACGCCGTCGATGCCGCGCGAATCACCGCGAATTCGGCCGAAGCTGGTCTTATCCGTGGTGAACGGCGTGTCGGATCTAGACAGACGGGTCCGGAACCGCTGGCGGTCGTCCGTTCCGAACGATCACCGCCTGCAGCGGCACCCGGACCGGAACCCGGTCCAGGCCCGGCACGGCCGGTTCCGCGCCCTGGGCCCGCACCGGCCCGGTGGCCTGGGAGGCGGCCTCGCGGAGCGACAGGTCCGAGCGGCGCAGCGGATGCCGCGGCGGCGCGAACGGGAAGAGCGACTCCTCGGCGAGCCCGTCGACCACCAGCAGCTCACCGGGTTCGAGGAGCCGCCAGCCGGGATCGTCGTCCATCGGCTCGCTCGCGATCACGACGGCCGGGACCGGGCCCGGCCCACCGACGGAGGCCCGGCCGGGGCCGCCGTCCGCCGCCCCCGGACCCCCGGCGGGGCGCCCGGGCTCGCTTGCACCGCCCCTGTCAGGCGAGAGCACCCACAGCTCGTTGCTCTCCGGGTAGCGCAGCGCCCACAGGCGGCCGGCCTCGGCGACGAGGAGGTTGAGCGCGAACACGGGCAGCTCCGCGCCGATGCGGCGCACCGCCTCGACGATCCCGGCCGTCGTGTCGCCGCGGCGCCGTATCTCGGCCGTCAGGTAGGCGAACACCAGCTCCGAATCGGTCTCCCCGGCGACGTGTGCGCGCTCGATCTCGGTCAGCCACGTGCGGAGCACGTCCAGCCCCTTCACCACGCCGTTGTGGGCGAACAGCCGGTCGTTCATCACGAAGGGGTGGCAGTTGCGCACGGTCAGCCCGCCCACGGACGCGTCCCGCACGTGCGACACGAAGGTGTGGGACGGGACGTTGCGCGCGTGCAGGTCGAAGTCGGCGTTCTCGAAGGCGGCCAGGGGCGCGCGGTCGCGGACGGGCTCGCCGCCGAGCGAGAACCAGCCGAGGCCCGCGCCGTGCTGCATGCGGTGGCTCTGCGCGCGCAGGCTCCGCGGCGCGTCCAGCAGCCAGTGCGCCGCCCTGACGCGGGGGCCTCCCGTACTCATCCCGAAAAGCCGGCACATGTCGTCACCTCTTGATGATCTTAACTGCGGGTGACGGGGATTTTACCGAACGTCGCGGCCGGCCGCCCGGTGAATCGCCGGTGTCCCGGCCAGGCAAGGCCGGACGTCCGGCAGCGGGAAGACACGGCCGGACCTGCGCGGTTCACTGCCGGTCAACGGACCGACCCACCTGGAGGAAGCCATGCCGGAGGACGCGACCACCGAGTTCTGGAAGAACCTGAAGCCGATCCAGAACTCCCAGAAGCCGGACGCCCTGCCCGAGGTGTACCTGCCGAAGGTCGCCACCGACGACGACCGCTACTACGTACCGTTCACCGAGACCGTCGGCTCGCGCCCGCTCTGGATCAACGTCAAGGACAACTCCTGGGCGGACATCCTGCGCGCCACCAGCGCCGGCCTGGTCAACAGGCACTACCACCCGCACGAGGTGTTCGCGTACACCATCTCCGGCAAGTGGGGCTACCTCGAACGCCCGTGGACGGCGACGGCCGGCGACTTCATCTACGAGGCGCCGGGCGAAGGCCACACTCTCGTCGCCTACGAGAGCGGCGAGCCGATGAAGACGATGTTCATCGTGAAGGGCCCGCTCATCTGGCTGGACGAGAACGGTGACTCGGAGGGGTACTTCGACGTCCACGACTACATCGCGATGTGCCGCGAGCACTACGAGAAGGTCGGCCTGGGCTCGGACTACGTCGACTCACTCTTCCGCTGAGGGACGCTGGCTAGACTCGACCTCCCACCTGCGAGGGAGGTCGAGATGGCCGCTTCCGTGCTGGAGTCGCGTGTATCGACCGAGGACGTCCCGCCGGGCGACCGGGTCTCCTACTGGGAGCGGTACAACGCGCGTGCGCTGGTCGGGCTGACCTGCACCTCCTACGCCGAGGGCGGCCTGCTGGCCCGGCAGGCGAACCTGCGCGTCGGCGGGCTGCGCCTGGCCGACATCCGGGGCAACGAACACGTCATCGAACGGACGCCCGGCATCTGCCGCGACTTCCCCAAGGACTCCGTGTTCGCGAGCCTCGTCCTCAAGGGCGAGGCCGTCTTCTTCCACTCCGGCGGTTGCCTGAAGGTCGGCGCGGGAGACATCGTCCTCTACGACACTTCTCGTCCGTACCTGTTCGGTTTCTCTGCCCCGATGCGGAAGCTCCTCCTGGACGTTCCGCGCGAGATGTTCGCAGAGCACTTCCGCGCGCCGGTCCTGCCCGCCCCGATCACCCTCAACGCCTCACGGCCCACCCCCGCCTCCCGCACGCTGCGGTCGCTTCTGCTGGAGCTGACAACGGGCAAGGGGCCCGGCCACGCCGACGACCTGGCCCTCGAACTCCTCGGCCTGCTCGCCGCCGAGCAAGCCGGTGACCGCCCCGCGTCCCCTACCCGCCTGCTCCACCTCCTCGTGGCCAAGGACTACATCGACCGGCATCTGCACGATTCCGGGCTGAGCGCCCAACGCGTCGCGTCCGCGCTGGGCATCTCCGTCCGCCACCTCAGCCGCGTCTTCGAACCGGAGGGCACGACGCCCGTCCGCTACGTGATGGACCGCCGGCTGACGAGGGCCAGGGCGGACCTTGCCGACCCGGCATCGGCCGCGGCGACCGTCGCGGAGATCGCCCACCGCCATGGCTTCGCTAGCCAGGCCCACTTCACACGGGTCTTCCGCGAGCGCTTCGGCACCACCCCCGGCGCGATCCGGCCGCGCTGACCGGAGAGTTATCCCCAGAACCGGATTCGGGTGCCTCTTCCCGGGACGGGCGCGCAAGCTGGCGATGTCCCCTCCCGGAAGGAGCGGCCCGATGGCCACGATCACGTTCCCGGTGCCCGCCACCACGACCTCGCGGTTCGCCGTCGCCACCGACGGCGTCCCGCATGATCTCCCCGGCATCCTCCGCGAAGCCGCGGCCGGCCCCTTCCACGCCCACATCGCCGGCCGGCTCGGCTCGCCGCAGCTGCAGCTCACCCGGGAGAGCTCCGCCACCCTGCGCTGGGATCCGGGCGAGATCCGGCCGGCCGTCCCGGAGGACCGGCCGGCCGCGCTGACCTTCAACGACGCCTCGGATTTCGCCGTCATCACCGCCTTCGCGCCGATCACCGACCAGCCCCGCGGCGCCCAGGCGGCCCGCGCCGCCGCGTACGCCATCGCCCGGGCCACCGGAGGCATCGTCGCCGATCTCGTCACCGGCCACGTCCTGGCTCCGCCCGCCGCCGAACGAACGCGCTTCGTCCTCGCCGACCGCTGGCTGGGCGACGCCCTGCCGCCGTTCCGCGCCAACGGCCGCTGCACGGCCGCCGACCCCGATCTGGACCCGGAGGGCGTCAACGGGTGCGCCTGCGTCCGCCTGCGCACCCGCGGCCTCCGCCGCTTCGGGCTCCCCGAACTCCAGATCACCGACGTCGCCTGCCCGCACGACCTCGCCGCCCTGAACGTCCTGCGCACCGCGGCGCGCCGCCTCCTGACCGACCACTGGTCCTGGCTCGCCACCGGCCCGGCCGGGCGCGACCGCACGATCCCCGCCGAACTCGACCTCTCCCAGCGCGACTTCAACGACTTCTGGGGAACCACCCGCCGCGTCCCGCTCGCCCCGCCGCCCCCCTTCCAGATCACCCTCACCCCGCTGACCTCACGCCTCCTCACCGTCACCCCACCCGCGACCTTCGACGGCACGATCAACGACTGGCTCTGGGGCGACACACTCCCCCTGGGCATGTACGACATCCTCAAATCCCCCGCAGACCCCCCACAAGCCGCCTGACCCCCACCACAGCCACACGCGCGCCCTCGCGCTTCCACCGACGATGTCGGGGGCGCGAAGTCGCACCAGGGTTCAGTCGGAAGGCATCCACCCACATCCTCCACCTGCCCGAACTCCGCAAAACCGGGTGCCACCCGAGCACCACCGCACCTGAAACGCGCGCCGACCCTTCGCCCCGCAGCCGCAAGACCACATTGCCATCGGGGCGGGCAGTGTGGCCGATCGCAGAAGCGGGCCCCTCCACCACCGACGATCCCGGCCTGGACGTACCACCTGGCAAGCCTCCAAGCCTGGCGAGCGCTGAAGCCTGGGCGAGCCCTGAAGCCCGGCGAGCCACCTGGCGAGCCTCAAAGCCTGGCGAGCCTCAAAGCCTGGCGCCCCTCAAAGCCTGGCGCCCCTCAAAGCCTCGCGCCCCTCAAAGGCTGGACATGCCCCCCAGCGAGCCTTGAAGCCTGGACATGTCACGTAGCGAGCCTTGAAGGCTGGACATGCCAGCTGGCGAGCATCGGCACGTTCGGGTCGTTCATCGGGTTCGGCTTCGCGTTCGGGCAGGTCCTGCCTCCGCGGCGGCGAGCACGGCGGTCATCGCCCTGTCGAACCTTTGACGGACGTCACCTACGCCTGCCTAGGGACGCACGCAGCAATACGGGCACGGCTACGTCGCCGCCGGCGTGCTTCTCGGTATAAACGTGCGGGTCGTCGCGCCGCGCCATCGGTCGCGACATATCAGCCGCCCTTCAAATGGCGAACAAATCACCGCAAAGGGGGCAAATTACCGAGGAGCGTCTCTACGCTTGCGCCTTTCGGGGCCGATAACACCGAGTGAGACTTATAACACCGTGCGGCCACCCATGCATACCAGCCCGTCCACTTCCGGAAGTGTCGGTCAGTGGCACATCATCTGCGGAGCCCGCGTGGAGTCCGCTCGGGGAATGGCCCGGAACACGCGTGCCAGCAGGCTATACCGCCGAGAATTCACGCCTTTCGCTTCACGCCGCCACATCTGCTCGACCACATCGCCCTCTCACTTACATCTAGGACATAACGCACATTTCCTCCACCATCACACCGCAACCCGCCACCCAGGAACCTTCCGTCGAGTGTGAGCAATGTTCAACGCTCCGTAGCCGAATTGACTACGATCGGCATTCTCACGGTGACCGACGCGATCCCCCGGGGCGAAGATGAACCGCTTTCAGGCCCATCCCAGGCTGGCCGACCTGCTCGGCGACTGGCTTCGCTGCACCAGCGGCGTGCTGGGCTGTACCGCGATGGCCGGTGCGATCTCCATGGGAGCCGCCGCGTCCGCCGAGGCCGCCGCGCATCCCGAGCCGGGGGCCCGCAGATCCGCGCCGCCCATCTGCCGTCACACCGTGAGCATGGGCGACTGGCAAAAGTGCAAGGAGGCATGGCGGTCGATGTACGAGAGGTCTCGCAGAGGATCAGGCCGCGGCCGGGACTTCCCTCGCTGGGCGGACCGGCACACCTGGAAGCCCAAGTCCGGGCACAAGCCGCCCTCCCCCGTACCGGTCGAGAGGCCGACGCCCCGCGCCACCCGGCCGGATCCCCCGCGCGGCGAATCCCCCGACCCCGACCGGAGGTTCCCGTCTCCCGTGGTCTCCTCCCCCGAGCCGACGCGCATACAAGACCAGGCGGACGAGGTGGATTCACGTCCCCCTTCCCTACAGCCCGTACTGCTGCTGAGCCTGCTCATCCCCGCCGCGGCCGCGATCTGCTACCCCTTCCGGCATCGGCTCTACGCCGTCGCCGCAGCAGGTCTGCCCGCCCTCGGCCTCCCCGAGGAAGAGCCGGCCCCGGCCCACTTCGACTACCGCCCCGGCCTCGACCCGTTCGCCGCCCCGGCCATCGGCCTGACCGGCCCGGGCGCGGTCTCGACCGCGCGAGTCCTCGCCCTGGCCGCGCTCGACGAGCACGGCGACGACTCCCTGGTCGTGATCCCACGCCCCGACGCGACCATCCTTTTCGGGCTGGCCGAAGACGAACTGCTCGACGACGACACGGCCGGGCTCTTCATCCCGGGCAATCTCGACGCCGCCCTCGCCTACCTGGAAACCGAACTCGCCATCCGGCAGAACACCGGAGTGACGAAGGCACGCCGGCTCCTCCTGGTGGCCGACTGCACCCAGGAACCCGACCGGATCAAAGCGCTCCTCGCCCGGCATCCCGGCGGCGCCTCAGCGATCCTCGTCGGCCCCTGGACGGGCGAGCGGGCCACCATCGACGACACCGGGCTGGTCACCGCCCCGGCGAGCCTGGCCTCCAGCCTGCCCGGCCACGTTCCGGCGCTGTCCCGCACCGAGGCCCGCGACCGCCTCCTCGCCGCCCTGGCACGCCACAAGAAGCCGGGAAAGCCCTCCCCCAAACGACGCTCCTCCTCCCGTCGCCCCTGACCATGACCGTCCCCAAGACCGTCACACCGCCCACCCTTGGACACAACCGCCCGCCCCAAGGCACTGACAGAGGCACCCTCCATGACGCCGGGATCGCCGCCGGTCAGGAGGCGGCCTGCTCGTGGCCTGCGAGTTCGGCTCTGACCGTGCCGAGGCTTCGCAGCGCCCGGCTCAGGAGCGCGATGTCCGGTGGCTGTTCGGCGTCGCCGTCCACGTAGGCGAAGCAACGCAGCATCCAGCCGCGCACCACGTCCTCGACATGGGCCTCGGACTCGCGCTTCTTGACGAGGGTCAGGTGCCGTTTCTCCTCGGCGATCTCGCGTGCCAGACCGTCGTCCGCCCTCAACGCCTGAATGTCGGAGAGGGCGTACCGGCCGAGCCGGTCGGTCGTGAGTCCGCGTTCGCTCGCGACGCGGTCGAACGTCCGGCGGGGCCAGTCGAGTATGGACATCGCGCCGCCCACGTCGACAGAGTCCATGAGCGGCCCCTTCCTCGTCGAGACGACGGCACGGACGGTCTCCGGGTCGAGCCGGTCCAGGTCGCGCATGAGGTACACCGGGTACCCGCGGAACGTGCTGACGACGTCGAGGGCGCCCTGGGCGACCAGCACCTCGACGTCCCGCCGTTCCACGTCGAGGCCCACCCTGGCGGCCAGGCGGGCCGCCGCGCGCGCGGAGCCGATCGGCGGTTCATCGCCGAACCTGGCGATGACCTCCTTGCCGGCCTCCGCGGCGCTCTCGGCCAGGTCGGCGGACCACCGGCCACCGTCCAGGTCGGGCGCGGGGAGGACGCCGTGCTCCAGGCCCACACGCAACTGCCACCGGGTGAGCCCCAGATGACCGGCGAACTGGTGGGCGCCGTACTGTGTGCGGTCGATCTGCGCGGCCATTGCCATGCCTTTCGTCGCGGGTTCGACATTGACGCCACTCAGCCTCGCGGACGAGAACTTCCGAGAGCTACGGAACGCGATTCTGTGGACAATCCATAGATGCATAGCGGATTAATCGGATAACTCGGGCGATCGACCCGGTCTTCAGGAGAGAGCGCGGCATGCGAGGCTGGATCCATGGAGCGCTTGGGAATCGGGCTCGCGGCCTTGGGGCGGCCCGCTTACATCAACGTGGGCCGGGCCGATGAACTGCCGCCCGAGCGGAGCGTAAACCTGATGCGCGACGCGACCTGGGACGTCCTCGACACCGCCTACGCGGCCGGTATCCGGTGGGTGGACACGGCACGTTCGTACGGCAGGGCGGAGGAGTTCCTCGGGGGCTGGCTCAGCGCGCGCGGTGCTGACGATGTGACCGTATCCAGCAAGTGGGGCTACACCTACGTCGGCGACTGGAAGACCGACGCTGCGGTGCACGAGGTCAAAGAGCATTCTCTTGGCCGCTACCGCGCCCAGTACAGGGAGACTCGCGAACTGCTGGACGGGCACCTGTCCGTCTACCAGGTCCACTCTCTGACCGAGGAGAGCCCACTGTTCCAGGACGTCCGCCTACAGGAGGCTCTGGCTGAACTGAGCGCCGAGGGCATCCGCGTCGGTTTCTCCACGTCGGGCCCGCGGCAGGCCGACACGATCCGCCGAGCCATGGCGCTGGACGTCTCGGGTCAGCGACTCTTCACCTCCGTCCAGTCGACCTGGAACGTCCTGGAGACGTCGGCCGAGGACGCTCTGCGCGACGCACACGACGCAGGGCTGCATGTTCTACTCAAGGAAGTGCTGGCCAATGGGAGGCTCGCCGTACAGCCACCCGCTGCCGTGCTGTCCGTCGCGTCCAAGAACAACGTGCGGCCGGACGCAGTGGCGCTGGCGGCGGCGCTCAGCCGTCCTTGGGCCGGCACAGTCCTGATCGGTGCGGTCAGCCCGGCCCAACTCGAGTCGAACCTTGCGGCGTCGACGCTGTCCCTAGACGAGGACGAGTTGCGGGTACTGGCGGACCTGCGCGTTCCACCGGAGCGCTACTGGGCCGAACGGAGCGCGCTGCCCTGGACTTGAGCGCCGCGCGCTGCCGGGCGAGTGTCCGCCCATGGCACGATTAGGCGCGGCCCACCATGATCGGATCCTCCCCTTGTCCATGCAGTCAGAACTTCCAGATGTGATCGGCCCGTACCGTGTGGTCGCCCGGCTCGGTGCCGGTGGGATGGGCGAGGTGTTCCTCGGTGCGTCACCCAGCAGGCGCCTCGTCGCCGTGAAGGTGATCCGCCCGGAGCTGCTGGACGATCCGCGGTGGCGGGAGCGGTTCCGCCGTGAGGTGACGTCCGCGCGGTCGGTCAGCGGCTTCTACACCGCACCCGTCGTCGACGCCGACCCGGATGCGGACCGGCCGTGGCTGGCGACCCAGTACATCCGCGGGGTGAGCCTCGCCAGGGTGGTCCGGGAGAAGGGTCCCCTTCGCGAGCGGGCCGCGTGCCGGCTGGGGGCGGGGCTCGCCGAGGCGCTGATCGCGATCCATCGTGCGGGCATCGTGCACAGGGACCTGAAGCCGTCGAACGTCCTGCTGGCGTCCGATGGGCCGAGGGTCATCGACTTCGGTATCGCGAGGCCGCTGGACGCACTGCCACTGTCCCGCACTGAGATCCTCGGGACACCCGCTTACATGTCGCCGGAGCAGGCCCTCGGCGACCCCGTCCACCCGGAGAGCGACGTGTTCTCCCTCGGCTCGACGCTCGTGTTCGCGGCCACGGGAGCCGCCCCCTTCGGCGGCGGCCACAAGGTCCGCGGGCGCATCGTGCACGGCGAACCGGACCTCACCCGTCTGCCCGCACCCATGCTCGGGCTCGTGAACCGCTGCCTGTGCAAGGACCCTGGGGAACGTCCCACACCAGAGCAAATCCTCGTCGCACTGTCCACGCTGCTGGACGCGCACTATGGCGAGGAGTGGCCGCCCGTGGACGTCGAACAGCTCATCGGCGTGCAGGAGCGAACCCTGATCGACATCACCGCCGAGTTGCCCACGCTCAAGGAGTAGCAGGACGCCCTGTTACGGCAAGCCCTGCGCGAGTGCGTCCCAGAAGGCGGTCTCGTAGGCGTGCAGGAGGCGGGCCGCACGAGCGGCCTCGACCGGGTCGTCACCGGCCGCCAGCCCTGACGCGATCACGTCCAGGGCCTGCTCCTCGAAACCGGGCGGGGATTCGGCGAAGAAGTGGAAGAAACCGACCGCGTCCCCGGAGAGGCCGTACCGCGTCTGGAGGGCCCGCGCGGTGCGCGCACAGTACGAGCCCCACTCCTCAAGGTTGGCCAGCATGGCCAAGGCGACCTCGCTGGCCGTCCCGAACGCCGCCTTCTGCGCGAGAAAGGCCGGGTACGCCTGCGCCATGGGTTTCGGCTCGTACGCCATGAGATTCTTCTCACTCTGCCCGAGCGCGGCGGCGAACTCCCGGAGCAGCCCCAGGGCCTGCGCCTCGCCCTGGGCGAGCCCCAGGAACAGCTCACCGGACGACGAATCCGGAAACCGCGCCGCCAGCAGGGCGAAACTCCGCCGATCGCTACTAACGATCCGATACTCCTCGCCTGCCAGCCAGACCAGGCGATCTCGGGGCATCTCACCCGTCTCCAGCATGTCGACGAAACGGTTCGCGCGCGCCCCGGCCGCGAGCTCCGCGCGAGTGCGCGCGACGAGTTCCGCGGTCCCGTGATCGGTCATGGCTCCACCGGAACACCCGAGCCGCGCCTCCGTCAACCGGGACGGGCCGGATTAGCGTTGGTGATCACGTGGATACGATGAAGAGAAGAACGTCTACGCAGGTGTGGACCCAGTTGGGAGTGAGCGAGTATGTCGGACTTCGAGCTCGACCACGCGGGCGGCCGGATGCCTCTGGAGGTCGCCGAGGCGACCGAAGGGCCGTCAGGGCTGGTCGTGGGCAGCCTCCTGAAGGAGACGGGGCATGTCACGCTCGATCCCGGCTTCACCAACACCGCGTCCACCACGTCGGCGATCACCTACATCGACGGCGAGGCGGGGATCCTCCGCTACCGGGGCTACCCCATTGAGGAACTGGCGGAGAAGTCGTCCTTCCTCGAGGTGGCCTACCTGCTGATCTACGGCGAACTCCCGACGACCGACCAGCTCGACACGTTCACCGACAAGGTGCGCAACCACACGCTGCTGGACGAGAAGTTCCGCGCGTTCTTCTCCGCCTTCCCGCGCCGCGCCCACCCCATGGCCGTGCTGTCGTCCGCGGTCAGCGCCCTGTCGACGTTCTACCAGGACAGCCTCGACCCGTTCGACCCCGAGCAGGTCGACCAGTCGAGCATCCGGCTCATCGCCAAGCTGCCCACCATCGCGGCCTACGCCTACAAGACGTCCAACGGGCAGCCCCTGCTGTACCCGGACAACTCCATGGGCTATGTGGAGAACTTCCTCCGCATGATGTTCGGCCTGCCCACGCAGGCCTACGACGTCGACCCCGAGATCGCGCGCGTGCTCGACATGCTGTTCGTCCTGCACGCCGACCACGAGCAGAACTGCTCGACCTCGACCGTGCGGCTGGTGGGCTCCAGCCAGGCGAACCTGTTCTCGTCGGTGTCGGCGGGCGTGGACGCGCTGTTCGGCCCCCTGCACGGCGGCGCCAACCAGGCCGTCCTCGAAATGCTGGAGCGCATCCACGAGAACGGCGACGACATCGACTCGTTCGTGGCGCGCGTCAAGAACAAGGAGCCCGGCGTCAAGCTGATGGGCTTCGGCCACCGCGTCTACCGCAACTACGACCCGCGCGCCGCGGTCGTGAAGAAGGCCACGGGCAAGGTCCTGGACGCGCTCGGCAAATCCGACCCCCTCCTGGACCTCGCCATGCGCCTCGAAGAGGTCGCCCTGAGCGACGACTACTTCATCGAGCGCAAGCTCTACCCGAACGTGGACTTCTACACGGGCGTCATCTACAAGGCGATGGGCTTCCCCACCAACGCGTTCACCGTCCTTTTCGCGCTCGGCCGGCTGCCCGGCTGGATCGCCCAGTGGCGCGAGATGATGAACGACCCGGCCACGAAGATCGGGCGTCCGCGTCAGGTATACGTGGGCCCGGGCGAGCGCCACTACGTGGCCCCCTCCGACCGCTAACAACTCCCCCCGCACGCTCACCCGGATCGTCCGACCGCCCTAGGCGGCCGGACGATCCGCTTTTCAGGCCCGGTGGGCATCCGGCCCTCTATCCACAGAATCGCGTTCTAGTGAAGGAGCGCGACGGCCTCCTCGAAGCTGGGCAGCGAACGCCGGTCCAGGCCACGAGGAGGCTGCAATGCGCGTCACCATCACGGTTCCCGAAGAGACGACCACCGGCTTCGTCATCGCGGCCGACAGCGACCCCGGCGACATCCCGTCAACCATCCGCCGGCATCTCCCGGTCCCGTTGAGCACGGCGGCGGCAATGCGCCTCGGCACGCCGCACCTCATGATCGCCTGCCATCCCGCCAACGATTCCCCCTGGGATCTGAGCACCGTGGTCGGCGAAGACGAGGACGACGCAGAAAGGCTCCACCACGCCGCACGGCACATCGGCGTCACCTCCGTCCTACCGGTCGGTGACGTGCCGTCCGGCCCTCATGTCGCGCGGGCCACGGCCAGGGCGATCGCGGAATCGCTCTGCGGAGTGCTCGTGGACCTCGCCACCGGCCGGACACTGCCCCTGCCGCGCCTCGGCCGCCCGGACGGCTTCGCCCTCGCCGACGAGTGGCTCGGCACCGGCCTGCCGCCCTACCGGAACTCCGGCCGCTGCACCGCCGACGAGGACGACATCGACGGCTGCGCCTGCGTCGCCCTCCACACCACCGGGCTGCACCGCTTCGGCGTCCCCGAACTGGAGATCACAGAGGTGGCATGCCCGCACGACCTGGCCGCGCTGAACCTCCTCCGCACAACCGCACAACGGCTGCTCCCCCTAGGGCGGCACCCAGGCGACCACACACTGCCGAATGAACTCATCCTGACGAGCGCGGACTTCTCCGCATTCTGGGGCAACCAAGACCCGATGTGGGACGACGGCCCCATCGCAGTGCAGCTGGCCGAAGCCGCACCCAACCGGCTGAGCATCCGCCCGCCCAGAAGCTTCCCGGGCACGCTCAACGAATGGCTCTGGGACGAACTCCCACCCGTCCTGCACGAAGTCCTGACCTGCGAACCCGACCGCACACCCACACCGAACTGACCACCGGACTCCGGCCCCCAACGCCGAAGGTCGGCAGAGCGACTCGCCCGTGCCGACGGATCAGTCGCGGGGCGGCGGATTGGCTAGCGTCGTGCGGCATGGACGATGTTGAAGCGCCCGGGGCGTTGGAGACCGTGCTGGCCGACGTCAGAAGCGAACGTCATGCCCAGGACCGCATGTGGGGAGTCCAAGAGTTCCCTGATGGGAGCGGCCCCGAGTTCAGCGACGAGGCGGAGCGGGCAAAGCGGGAATGCGCCGCCGCGTGGACGAAAGGGGAACTGACGTGGCGGCACATCCTGGCCGAGGAATTCTTCGAGGCTCTCGCCGAATCGGATCCGGCCGCTCTCCGAAATGAGTTGGTGCAGACCGCCGCCGTCGCCGTCAAATGGGCCCAGTCCCTGGATCGGCGCCACGGCGCGGTGGTCCATTCGGCCAAGGAAGGAGGTGGATCCCCCGAGAAGCTGGTCCGCGACCGGATACCCGAGATCATCCGGGCGTCCGGCCGGGAGCCGGAGACCCGCGTCGCCGACTCGGGCGAGCACGCCGCACGGCTGCGCGCCAAACTCGTCGAGGAAGTCGGCGAGTACATCGCCAGCGGCGACCCAGGTGAACTCGCCGACGTCCTGGAGGTCGTCCACGCTCTCGCCGCGACCCACGAAATCACACCTGCGGACCTTGAGAGGCAACGTTCGGCCAAGGCGGCCGAACGAGGCGCCTTCAACGACCGGGTGATCCTGCGCCTCCAGACCTGACACTCGCCCCAACCCGGAGCCACGGCCCACGCAGGAAAGTCGTCCCACAAAGGCCCGGGGCCCCAGGCCACTAACAGAAAACCGTTGTCGCCGCAGGCCCGACACGGTGCGACAAGACCTCAAAGCAGCGTCCACGCTGGCAATTGGCGTGGTTCGTCCTATCCCGTGCGTGAGCTTCCCCCGGTTCCACGGACACCCCATCTGAGTTGACCTTGATCAACTTGGGAAGGAAGTGTCTCGTGCCACCACCTCACCCGCCCGAGTTCCGGCGTCGCGCCGTCGAACTGGCCCGG